>JBCBHL010000221.1:0-12409 GCA_038525605.1 Bacteroidota bacterium | reverse complement strand
CTGAGAGGATACAGCGATCTATGCTTCCTGATGCCAAGATGCTAAAAGGTATTTTCAAAGAATCCTTTATTCTTTACAAACCGAAGGACGTTGTCAGCGGTGATTTTTACTGGTTCGAAAGAATCAATAGGGCAGGTAAAGAATATATGGTCATTGCAGCTGCCGACTGCACAGGTCATGGAGTACCTGGTGCCATCATGTCGATGATGGGTAATAACCTGCTCACTAACATTGTCTACTATCAAAACTATCTGGATCCTAATAAAATTCTTGCCAGAATGGATCAGGAAATCAAATATGAATTGAAACAAGGCGAAAATCCTGAGGATAGTAAAGATGGAATGGAAATGGGATTATGTGTCCTGGATCTGGACACCAATGAACTCGATTATGCCGGTGGAGGTATACCTCTTTACATCATGAGAGATGGGGAGCTAATGATCTACAAACCAGACAAAGTGATGCTTGGTGGCATGGTTGGTAAATCCGAAGATGACAATAACTTAAACGTACATCATATTCAACTTCAAAAGAAAGATACACTTTATCTTTGCTCAGATGGCTTTCAGGATCAGTTTGGCGGACCGCAGGACAAGAAGTTTATGGCTAAGCGCCTAAGAGAGCTATTCAATGAAATCAGCGACAAGCCTATGGTGGAGCAAAATGAAATTATTAACGATAGGTTTTCAGATTGGAAAAAAGACACAGACCAAACGGATGACGTTATGATGCTGGGTTTCAGGATTTAAACAATTAATCTAAACTATACATTCCAAATTGTTGAAAATTAATTATTTATAATCTTGGATTAAAATAAAAATAATAATTAATTTTCGTGAAATTAGTTCATGACTAAATCTTATTATGGATTATTTAAGAAGTTATAAAAACATTTACGATCAGAATATTATTCTGCTATACAAAGGAGAATTGACTTTCGATCTGGTTACCTCAATGATTTCAACGCTGGAAGAGCGCCTTGAAGAATTGGAGGAAAACAGGAGGGTTAAGAAAAAATTCTACAATGTTGCAACAGAGTGTATTCAAAACTTATACTATCACCTCGACGAAGTTAACGCGGAAGGAACACCTATCAGTTCTTATGATTCTAAATCTGCCCTTGTATTGATTGCTGCAAGGAAAAGGTTTTACAGTTTGCAGACAGGAAATTATGTACCTTCCGGTAAGACCAGAGAAATCCAGAAAAGACTTGATGAAATTAACGCTGTTGATTCTGATGGTCTGAGAGCAATGTATAAGGAAGCTTTAAACCAACAGGAATTCTCCGATAAGGGTACCGGAGGACTTGGTTTTATCGACATTGCCAGAAAAACGGGTGGCCAGAAGTTAAGGTACAAATTCCAGCCCATCAACGATGAAGTGACTTACTTCACTTTACAAGTAAGACTACCCAGAGATTTAAGTTAAGGTGTTATTGAATTGTTTTATGGAAAAAATCTTTTTAGAACCGACAAAAGTTACACCCTTAGTTAATTTTGATCCAAGCGAGGGTATTCTGGAATTGAAAGGGAGATCCAGCCCTGAGAATTCCATACAATTTTATGCTAAAATAATAGAAGGACTTGAAGAATATGCTGTAAGTGGAGACGGAGAATTTGTAGCCACTTTTGCATTTGAATATTTCAACACCAGTTCCTCTAAGTGTCTTTTTGATGTCTTCAAAAGACTCAGCAAAATAGATGCGGCCGGAAAAGGCCTGACTATCAATTGGTATTATGAAGAGGATGATGACGATATGATGGAAGCTGGAGAAGACTACAGCGATCTTCTTGGTCTTGATTTCAACTTCATGGAAATAGAAGAAGACTAAAATATTGCTGCATACTCTAAGTAATGAAGGAGCTTTATCACGACGAAGTAAGTAACCTAGATAAATTTCGAAAGAAAATTGACTCAAGAACTATCTATAAGGAGGATCTTGAGTTTTTTTCTGAGCAGTATGAGGAACTCATAGCGCAGGCGAAGGTGATTACGAGAGTGAGTGACAGGCTCCAGAAGAAACTGGACAATGCCAACACACAAATCAGAGAACAAAACTCTGAAATAACAGAAAAGAATAGCGAACTTGAATCCGCGATCAACCAATTGGTCGCGGCGAAAGTTGGCCGGAAAGCTTCTACCATTCTTTTCGTTGTTACCATTACCTTACTTATCATAGAAGAATATGCCATTGATCCGCTGCTGGAAAACCTCACTGGCTCGGATTTCATTAGTATTGGAATAAAGGTAGCCACAGCAGTAGTCGCCAAACTTTTTGAAGGACGGTTGGAAGATTACTTCCTTAATAAAGAAAAGGCAAAAATTATCAGAGACGAATACGGTAAAACGATCGTTAAGGAGAGCTGATTTTCACTACTCCCTTTCAAAAGAACATCGTTCAATTACGGATTTTTTATTTTGGCGAAAATTGCAATCGATTGCAATGAATTTTTGCAATTCAAATGACAAAATATTCGGAAATTAATTCTGTTGATCGCTAATTATATTGCTATTTTTAGCACTAGACTAATGGAAATTTCATGAAAAAAGCTTTATTCACCTTCACTTTACTGTTAATTTCTTACGCTGCATTTTGTCAAACCACTTCTAAAAAAGTTGTACTTCAGGGATTTTGGTGGGACTATTATAACAACAATTATCCCGACAGCTGGTCAGATTACCTTACTGAACTGACACCGCGACTCAAAGAGATGGGAATCGATGCAGTATGGATACCACCTTCTTATAAAAACCACTCTACTTCTAGCGTAGGCTACTCTCCTTTCGATCACTATGATTTAGGTGACAAGTATCAAAAAAGCAATACTGCGACCAGGTTAGGAAAAAAAGATCAGCTTTTACGAATGATCGGCGTAATGCATTCTAATGGCATTGAAGTGATTCAGGATATGGTATTAAATCATATCGATAATGCCGGAGGACCAACAGGCGAAGGTGGTCAGGATTTAGAACCTACCTACTCACTTGCTTCATCAGGAGGATATAAGAATTTCAGATATAGCAGTTTTGAAACTCCCGAACAGCATACCGGCAACTTAGACGCCACCGATTATTTATCAAAAAGAGGTCGATGGCCGAAGAACTATCCTAATTTTCATCCACATGCCGGGCATAATACCATTTCCGGAAACTGGGAAGATCCGCTGTTTGGTCCAGACATTAGTTTTGGCTACCTGGAAGATGGAACGGGCAATGGTTACGGACAAAGCAGTACTTGTGTTGACGGTCCGGATTGCTACAATCCTCCACAAAGCAGTGGCTACATGAGAGACAATGCGCGTGCCTGGATTATGTGGCTCACCAGACAAACAAATGTTGACGGTTTCAGATGGGATGCCGTAAAGCATTACCCTCATTTTGTAGTTCAGGATTTGTGTTACAACCTAAAATACAATAATTCATGGGCAAGCCTGGGGGAATCCATGTTTAATGTTGGAGAATATGTTGGCAGCAAATCTGAAATAGATGGCTATGTCAATAGCGTTACCTTTTCCAATGGGGGAAGTGACGAACTGTTGGGAACCTTCGACTTTGGGCTTAGAGGGGCAATTTATGGTATGGTAACCGGAAATGGATTTTATGACATGGTAAATATACCAGGCCAACAACAGGATGAGAGAGTTCATTTCTATGCCGGAAGCAATACTTATGTCAACAGAACAGTTCCTTTTGTCAACAATCACGATACTTTCAGGCCTCAATTTGATGCAAACGGAAATTATTCCGGCTGGAATACGGGAGACGAACTGGCTGCACATATCGACCCTTTTGAAATCAGATTGTCTGCTGCTTACGCCGTGATCTTTGCTGTTGATGGCAGCCCGCAGGTATTCTTTGAAGACCTTTTCAATATTGGCGGAAAAGGAAACAGATGGACACACCTTCCGACTGACGAAGCTGATCTGGAAGTAAGACCAGATATTGAAAATATTATCTGGTGTCACCAGAACCTGGACTTTAAGGATGGAGTCTACAAGGTAAGGACTTCTTCAAATGGTGAATTCTCACCCAATGGCAGTCCTGCTTTTGGGAATGAATCAGACCACCTGATCATTGATCGTTCGGGCAAAGCATTGATCGGTATTAATGATAATGGTACAAATGGTCAGTTCAATTGGGTAAAAACTGACTTTGCACCTGGTACCGAATTGAAGGACTACAGTGGATTTTTCTCAGGTTCGAGACCAGTCAATGCAGACGGATGGTTCGAAGTATGGACTCCCGCAGCTCAGGATTACGGAAATGGCAGATACGGCGGTTACTCTGTCTGGGCTCCTGTTGGTCAAGATAGTGACAATTACAGCCCTGGCAGAAGTGTTGTCACAACACAGGAATGGGAAATGGCAAACGACCTGGGCGATAGCCACTGCAGTAGCCTCGGACAAGGTGGGGCCTTACCGGAAAATTCCACCGTTCAGCGCTTAGTTGGTAAAGTATTATCAACCGCGGGATCTTCTGTTGGATATGTAGTTACACCTACGGACAATGCTCAGACTTATGTTTTGGATTTTTATGACTTAAATGGAAGCTTGATTCATACCGTTGAAGGAACAGGATCGCTAACAGGAAACTTCAATAACACGAGTACCCGCTGGATCAGCGTCAAAATTAGAAATAAAACGAACTCACAGGCGGGACAAAACTGCCTGGTAAGAATCAGCTATCAGGCACCGGAATCTGTCGATGTTGACGCTACATTACCTGACAACAATGTCGCCATCTGGACGGGTAGAATCAGTACCGACTGGAATGAATGTGGTAACTGGGAAGCTGGGTTAATACCTTCTTCAACCAGGGATGCTTTGTTTTTTGATTATAATAACGACAACATGCCGACTTTTTTTGGTGTATTGGATGTGAATAACATTACAATTGATGAAAATATTTCATTGAATATCGAGCCTTCTTCCCGATTGAATGTTCATGGTAACTGGGTAAATGATAATACCTCGGCGACAATTCTGGCACAAGTAGCCTTTGTCGGCAACTCGCAGCAAACTATTACCGGTACTACAACATTCAACAAGTTACTGATAGATAATGCCAATGGTGTTGCAATCAATGATGACATCACCATCGGAAATGGAGGAAGTTTCATTTTCACTGAAGGCAATATCATCCTCAATAACAATAATTTGACGATAGGATCGAATGTTTCCTTAAGCAGTTCTTCTGCAAACAGCTACATAGAAACCATCAATAATGAGTCTAGTGGTGGCTTTGTCATTCAAAATGTTTCTTCTACTCCTATCACCTTTCCTGTAGGCACGTCTGATGCCTACACACCAGTGACCATTACGAATAATGGAACGGCGTCTGATATTCAGGTACGTGTTTTCAATGATATTTATGAAAACGGAACCAGTGGTTCAGTATTGGCCAACGTAGAAAACTGGGTAAAAAAAACCTGGGAAATTACCCCTACCGGAAGCGGTTTAAATACGGATATTACCTTTCAATGGAACTCTTCTGAGCAAGGAAGTTCTTTTAATTCTTCAAGTGCTGCTGTTCAAAAAAACATAGGAGGTGCAGGACAAAGCTGGAATGAAATCACTTCCGGAACAGTTAGCGGATCAGGTCCGTTTACTATCACAACGACCGGAGTAACTACGTTTTCTAAATTTGGTGTCTCAGGTAGTACGCCATTACCAGTGGAACTTACATCCTTTTCTGGTACAGCTGATGCTGATGGAAACGCATACCTGCAATGGCAAACAGCCAGCGAAACAGACAATGAGGGTTTTGCAGTTTTAAAATCAGCAGATGGCTACAACTTCACTGAAATTGAGTTTGTTAATGGAAACGGTACAACCACTAATGCTATTAGTTATGAATATATAGATAAATCTTTCGAAAGTAGTGCCTATTACAAGCTGGAACAAAAAGACTTTAGTGGCGATTCAGAAATGAGTGATATCATTTTTGTATTCGATTCAAATGTATCGAATGAGTTTCTGGTATATCCCAATCCTGTTTCAGACGAAATCTACGTAAAAATCCCTGAGTCTATCGTCGATGGAAATATTAAAATTTCAATTGTTGGAATTAACGGTAGAGTTATCACCAGGTTTACGGGCAAGACTGAGAACGTAAAAGCCGAAATCAGCAAAACCTTTAGCAAATTGAAAAGTGGAATTTATGTACTGAATTTCTCAATTGCGAATCAGGTACTTCGTCAAATGGAAATTATTAAACAATAATGCAAAAGGTGGGGACCTCCCCCCACCTTTCAACTACCCTACTCAAAACACCTTGTTATCTTGCAATCAGTAAAAATTCACTTTGTTTGAATATTTGACCTTGTAAGAAAGCCGCTTTTTAACTTTCTCTGAAGGTTCCAGAATTAACTCCCAATCTACGTATCCTGTCCATTCATCGTAATTAGCATCAGATACTTCCAACAATTCGATTTCAATCAGCTTATTCCTTGATACAGGAATCTGATCTTTGATAACCAGTTTTACGGACTCTTCTTTTAAATTTCTGATTTTCAGAATCCAATCAAAAGTCTGTTTGCGTTTACTGACAAGATTTTTCGACGCTTCAAGTGACTTATCCTCTAATTCTACTTTAATTCTTTTATCATAGCCTAACGAAATCTTTAAGGTATCCTCTGAAGAATTAGCATTTAACAGAGTCTTACCCTTGTAAACTCCTTCATAAAAAAGATTGACTTCTCCTGATAAAAGGTTTAGGTCTTCCCAGTCTGTGAGGTAGGCAAATAAGAATGCATTTTTATTGTATCTGGGGCTGCAAATGTATTCGTATGATACATCCAGCTGGTAAGTCAACATATCCAATGACCTCTTTTCAGGCCTTGAAAGAATTGTTTGACGCCCTTTGATTTCAAACTCTAAGTCTACTTGTTTCGATTGCACATCAATATTGGAATTTACCGTAACGGATTGTCTTACTCCTCTTATTCTTAATGAAGATCCTGAAACCGAACTCACTGCTCCAGTAAGCGCTCTTTTCTCTGAGGCTCCATAACCGGTCACGACTACCTCCTGAAGCATGTTCACATCATTTTCCATCACTACGTTCCAAACATTCGTCTTGCCCACTACCCTTTCCTCAGACCTTAAGCCAACAAATGAATATTGTAAAACAGCTCTCTCGTTGGGTACCTGGATTGAGTAATTTCCATCTATATCCGTAGAAGTACCAATAGTTGTTCCTTTCACAACTACATTAACACCAGGTATGCCCATTCCGTCATCACTGGAAAATACCGTTCCGGTCACGGTTCCATCAATTGGCCTATTCACTTGATTTCCATCTTTATTCTCAAAAGGCGGTGAGCTCCAATTATCTAGCCGCCAAATATCCATCTCAGGTGCCCTCCCTGATTCCTGTGGATTGGCTGATGATATTACTACTTTCACATCCTCCCAGTCCTCACCTGTTTGCTGTGATACATTTGCCAGGTAGGTAGCCTCCATCGGGCTATTGACATTGTCTACTCTGAAATCATAAGAAGGATACCAGCTGGCCTCCTCAATGAAGTAGCTGATGATCAACTTCTCTAATCTATTGCTATCTGAACTGAGATCAATTAGTAACTCACCGGCGGATTCATCAATCTTATTGTTTTTGTAATTCACCTGTTGTTTGATTCTATTGACCTGCAATTGATTCTTGGAGATCAGATCATTTAATTTTCTCCTTTTTTTGTACAGAACCTCAACCCTTTTCGCATAGTACTCATTGATATTTTTAATTTCCTCCAGACTATTTCCTTTCAGCTTTCCTGATATCGATCTGTTAGCTTTAATAAAATCTACCTCCTCATCAATTATATCCAGTTCTACCTTTGAAAATTCGATCGCATTTTCCAGACTGTCTTTCCGCTGATATAGCTGTTTTTCTTTCTCAACTCTCTCATTTTCAATCTTTAGATAATCGATCCTGTACAGCATAGACTTCACAACAGAATTCTCTGGCTTGATTGTAATTGTACTTTGTTTGAGGTTTTTAGGCAGATTCCGAATAATGATTTGCTGCTCTCCCTTCGTCAACTGCACCTCAGCGATTCTTTCAACCTGAGCACCTTTTGAAAATACGGTTACCTTATCAATGTCGGAGGTATAATAGTTTTGGGCATTTACTGCTGAATCACCAAAAATGTAAAATATCATTATAAGTGTTAAATACTTCATAAGATTGCTTTTAGATTTTATTATCTTGACACTCCTAAAAAATCACCCCCTCAATAACATGAAAAATATTTTCAGACTGTGCTGCCTTCTGATACTGATCACACTATTTCAGTCAGTACAGGCTCAAAAAACACCAAAAGAAGTCTTTAGCTTCGAACCGGGAGCAGATTTTAAGCTGGCTGATAACGATCTATTGATGGAATTTTACAAGCAATTGGCCTCCTCCTCAGACAGAGTAGTTTATCGGGAAATAGGGAAATCCGTATTGGGTAAACCGCTCATACTGCTGATCATCAGTAACAAGGAAAATATCAGTAATCTGGAAAAATACAAGTCCATTGCCAAAGCTCAGGCATTAGCAGAAATCTCCGAAGAGCAAGCAAAGAAAAATGTGAAAAACGGTAAAGCAGTCGTTTGGGTAGATGCAGGATTACATGCTAACGAACGAGCTACTGCTCAAATGATGCCTCTGCTGGCATATGATCTGGCTACTAGTGAGGAGGAAGAATTTCAAAAAGTCAGAAATGAGGTCATTACCTTGATGATGCCTATGATGAACCCCGATGGATTGGATATCATCGCTGACTGGTATCAGAAAAATCTCGGAACACCTTATGAAACTACGAGCCCACCCTGGCTGTATCACCACTATGTAGGACATGACAATAACAGAGATTGGTTCATGAACAATATGCCTGAAACTGAAGCAGTAAATACTGTGCTGTACAGAGAATGGTTTCCACAGATTGTCTACAACCATCACCAGACATCCCCTGCCTGGTCCAGGATGTTTGTCCCTCCTTTTGCTAATCCGGTCAACCCAAATATTGACCCGGCAATTGTAACAGGCACAAACCTTGTTGGTACGGCAATCGCCAACAGGCTTGCCCTCAAGGAAATGCCTGGTGTCATATCTAATTATCGTTTCAGTATGTGGTGGAATGGAGGAATGAGGACGGTACCTTACTATCACAACATGATTGGGATTCTTACGGAAACAGCCCATGCCACGCCCACTCCCAGGTTTTATCGCAAATCCTCAAAACCGAAGTTAATAGGTGGAGAAGTCCCTTCAGATGGCTCTGCTATTTTCTATTCGGAACCGTGGGAAGGTGGTGAATCGAAATTCAGGGATGCAGTCGATTACATGTATGAAGCATCAATGGCGGTACTGAAACTTGCTGCTGACAGAAAGGAAGAATATCTCAGCAACATCTACCAGCTAGGTAAAAAAGCTGCTTCAAAGCATCAAAATGAATTTGCAGGATACCTCATTCCCATTAATCAGAAAGACCCGGCGGAAGTTGCCCAATTAATGAATTTACTGCTCACAGGTGGCGTCAAAATAGAACGACTAACGGAAAAAACCGAAATTGAAGGGCAATTTTATGAAAAAGGTTCTTTTCTGATACCCTCTAACCAGGCATTTATCGCTTATGCAAAAGACCTGATGGAAAAGCAGGAGTATCCTATTCAAAGAAAGTATCCAAACGGACCGCTTAAACAACCCTATGATCTGGCAGGATGGACTTTGCCTATGCAAATGGGTGTGGAATACATCAAAGCAAAAGATATTTCCAAAATTCAATCAAGCACAATCACTGAAAAGATCGAACCGGAGACAAATGTTACTGGCAAGGGACGGCATCTGAAAGTCTCAGCAGCTTCAAACGAAAGTTATAAGTTGATCAACTATTATCTTTCCAAAGGCAGTGACGTGTATTTCGATCAGAATGCGGAATTTTTTTACGTCAAAAACTCCAATTTAAAATCAGGTGACAACCAATGGTTTATAAACGCTGAAAAGGTAAAGTCGATCCCGGAGAATATCAAAAAGGTTGAAAGGCCAAAAGTCGGGTTGTATAAATCCTGGGTTGCAAATATGGACGAAGGCTGGACCAGGTGGATGCTCAGTGACTTTGGGTTCGATTATGACACCCTGCATGATTCAGATATTAAAACCAAAGACTTGTCGATTTACAATGCCATCATTATTCCTCATCAAACTGAGAGCCGCATCGTATCAGGACACAGGAAAGGCTTTATGCCGGAGGCCTATACTGGCGGCTTAGGACTACCAGGTTCTGTAGCCATCAAAAATTACGTGGCAAACGGTGGGAGATTGATTACATTTGACAAAGCTTCCAACTTTGCTATTAGCCAATTGGAATTACCGGTTAGGAATATCACCAAATCTTTATCTCCAAATCAGTTTTTTATACCTGGTTCACTACTTGGTATTACTGTGAAGAAAAGTGCAGTTTCATACGGTATGTCATCTAGTGCTATTGCTTCATTTTCCCGAAGTTCCGCATTTTCAATTATATCAAAAAAACAGACTGGAGAAGGTGGTAGAGAAGAAACAGTCGAACCTGCGGTAATTCCGGCTCATGAGGTGGTTGCCTCCTATCAAAAAAGTGGGTTACTGAAAAGCGGTTACGCTCAAAATGCCGAAAAATATATCGGTGGAAAAATAGCCGTACTGAAATTACCTAAAGGACAAGGAGATGTCATCTTATTTGGATTTAGGCCACAATTCAGAGGGCAATCTCACAACACTTATAAATTAATTTTCAACTCAATTTTATTTAAATAATTAAGGCTCAAAAACTGTAATTGACTAATTTTTTGAATCGCTACACTTTACTACTTAGGGCATTTGGAAAAAACGGTTATATGTAGTATCATACGCTCTTAACTACTTTGTAACAATACACAATATGGGATTTTCTACTGTTGACATACTTGTCTTTGGTTTATATGCATTATTTATTGTAGGATTAGGAATTTGGGTTTCAAGGAAGAAAAAAGGGGAAGAACAGACTTCCGAAGATTACTTTCTGGCTGGTAAAACCCTACCCTGGTTTGCCATTGGAGCCTCATTGATAGCCAGTAATATCTCTGCAGAGCAAATCATAGGGATGTCAGGTTCAGGTTATGTGATGGGAATGGCCATTGCGGCCTACGAGCTGATGGCAGCTGCCACTCTGCTTCTGGTTGCCAAATACTTTTTACCAATCTATCTGCATAAGAATATCTACTCAATGCCGCAGTTTCTTGAAATGCGCTACGACAAAAGAGTAAAAACGAGTATGGCAATTTTCTGGTTGTTACTTTACGTTTTCGTGAACCTATCAGCGGTAATATTCCTAGGTGCAAAAGCACTGGAAACGGTAATGGGCATCAAACTTATCTGGGGTGTCGTGGGACTTGCAGCTTTTTCAATATTATACTCCATCTATGGCGGATTGAAAGCCGTGGCGTATACTGATATTGTCCAGGTAATATTTTTGATTATCGGAGGTATTATGACGACCTACATCGCGCTTGATCTGGTGAGTGATGGCGATGGATTCTTCGCTGGTATGGGAACGCTGATCAACGAACTTCCCCTCAGCTTTGACATGATCTTTGATGCTCCCAAAGTAGAAGACTCATTCGATCCGCTTATTGCCAGCAGTAAAGATCCATACTTTGACCTACCCGGAGTTACCATTCTCATTGGAGGAATGTGGATTGCTAATTTATCCTATTGGGGATGTAATCAATATATTACCCAAAGGGCATTGGCCGGAAAAAACCTGGCAGAAGCAAGAAAAGGGATGGCTTTCGCAGCTTTTCTTAAAGTATTAATGCCTATCATAGTAGTTGTACCTGGAATTGCTGCGCTATACCTGGTACAGAAAAATAACGGAACAGTTATAGACCTGATGGGCTCTATTGATGCCGATACTGGCAGTACATTCATAGACAATGACAGGTCATACCCAACTATGTTGTCTTTTGTTCCAATGGGATTAAAAGGGATCACTTTTGCTGCTCTAATTGGTGCTATCGTATCGTCACTAAGTTCGATGATGAACAGTACGGCAACCATTTTCACGATGGACCTCTATAAAAACATTTTCAACAAAAATGCATCAGAGAAAAATCTGGTTACAACCGGTAGAATCGTAGGAATTGTAGCAGTGGTAATTGCCTGTTTGATTACTCCGGTCTTAAAGGGTTTTAATCAAATGTTTGGGTTTATCCAGGAGTTTTCCGGGTTTATCACACCTGGTGTCACGGTGATATTCCTGTTTGGTTTATTCTGGAAAAAAGGAAGTGCCAAAGGAGCAATGGCAGTTGTTATTGCCACATTCATATCTGCGGCAATCCAGCTTACCATAATCATTATCAGTAAAGTTGACCTGGAATTATACCAGTCATTGAAAGAAAATATCCTTTCC
>JBCBHL010000220.1:0-12449 GCA_038525605.1 Bacteroidota bacterium | reverse complement strand
GTTCGCCATTGCGACTGCCAAAAAACCCGGCTGAGCAGGGCGGCCTGTGCCGTGATTTTTTTGGCTTGACTTTTTTGCCGGGATGCCGGTGCAGGGTCCGACCCCTCGGTTCGTTTTTGTGTCCAACCAGGCCGCTGGGCGGACAAAAATGAACAGAAAAATGAGATACAGCCAAACTTAAGGTTGACGGGGATTACCCTTGTTCATGCACATGAAATGCGTCATCATATAGTATTCGGCTAGTTTTAAAGTAAATTATCTTTTAATCAAAAAATAATCATTCATAATTATCAAAGGGGCTACAAAATTCGACCATTAAAATTCAAAAAATCACTCAAGAAATGCTTATTCATAATCGTGTCTAACGTGTAAGAATAACGCCAATCAGCATAATACTGTTGGTATTGCATAATAATTCTGCTAATTTAACCTTTATTATAATGGAGCATAAAACTCCTCTAAAATCTGAGTCATGCGAATACTTTTTGTTTTGTCATTTCTGTTGATCACTCTTTCCAGTGGAAAGTTTCATGCATATCACCTAAGCATTACCAATATAGAGTATGTGGCAGACAGACAGGAATTACAAATCATCTCGAGGGTATTTGTCGATGATCTTGAAAATATGCTTCGGCAAAGGGTGAATGATGACATTATCCTCAATCACGGTCGTGATGAATCATCAATAGATCTCTATTTGGGAAAGTACATAGACAATAAATTGAAAATTAGTCTGGATGATCAGGAACAAAAGCTCAATTTCCTGGGTAAAGAATATGAAAATGACGCGGTAATTCTTTACATAAAAGTATCGGGTGTCAGCCAATTTAAAACATGTAGCATTACTAATAAGATTTTGTTCGAAATTTTCGACGATCAACAAAATATCGTAAATATAAAAACTGCTTCTAAGTCAAGAAGCTTTCTATTAATCGCGGACAACAGCTCGCAAATTTTCAACTTAAATTAACTACTTTGAATTACTCTGGAACTATGAAATCACATACCCCAGCACTATACTAAAAATAACCACTTTACTACAATGAAAAAATTCTATTCTTTAATACTTGCCCTGATTCTCTGTCCAATTCTAGTACTGGCACAGGAAGAAGAAAAACAGGAGGCAAAGACAGGACATTACAACATCAATAAGTTCAGGCAACTTTATGATGAATTTGCTACACCCAATATGTACAGAACGGGATCAGGTGCTCCGGGTCCCGGCTACTATCAGCAGCAGGCCGACTATAAAATGGATCTGGTACTCGATGATGCAAATGCCAGACTCGATGGCGTAGAAACGATTACCTATCATAATAATTCTCCTGATCAGTTGAAGTTTTTGTGGGTGCAACTCGATCAGAATATGAGGTCCAAAGATTCCAAATCACCGCTAATACAAGGAAACAGGGCCAGAGATTTGCAAACTACAGCAGGATTTATCCGGTCTTATGTCAATGAACCATTCGATGGGGGCTTCAACATAGAATCGGTAACGGATACCAATGGAAAATCATTGAAATACATGATTAACCAAACGATGATGAGAGTTGAATTACCTACGCCAATGAACAAGGGTGACAAATTCTCATTCAAGATTAAATGGTGGTACAACATCAACAATCACGTGCAGGATGGCGGCAGATCTGGATTTGAGTATTTCCCGGAGTCTGACAATAGGATTTATGTGATGGCTCAGTTTTATCCTCGTATGGCTGTTTACAATGATGTAGAAGGATGGCAAAATTCACAGTTCTGGGGAAGAGATGAGTTTGCTTTACCTTTCGGAAATTTTGAAGTAAATATCACAGTGCCAGCGGACCATGTACTGGATGGTACAGGAAGACTGATGAACCGTGACAAAGTCTATTCGAAGGAAATGCTGAAGCGCTACAAACAGGCACAAAAGACTTATGACAAACCAGTCATGATCGTCAATCAGGAAGAAGCAGAAAAAGCTGCTTTAAGTAAAAGCACAGGAACCAAAACATGGAAGCTCTATGCAGAAAACGTGAGAGATTTTGGATGGGCTTCCTCCAGAATGTTGATTCAGGATATGATGGCCGTAAAAATAGGTGGCAAAGATGTAATGGCTGTTTCTATGTATCCGCCAGCTGCCAACCCACTGTGGGGGAATTGGTCTACCTACACAGTAGCCAGCACCCTGAAAACTTACTCGAGGCTAACTTTTGACTACCCTTATCATAAAGCTATTTCCGTAAATGCGCCAATGGGAATGGAGTATCCGATGATTTGCTACAACTTCGGCCGCCCAAGACCTGATGGCACCATTCCGGATCGTACCAAGTATGGCATGATGGGTGTAATTATCCACGAAGTTGGACACAACTTCTTCCCGATGATTGTCAATAGTGATGAGCGTCAATGGACCTGGATGGATGAAGGACTCAACACATTTTTAGAATACATTGCGTCTCTGGAATTTGGCGAAAGCTATCCTGATGCATTATCGGAAGGTGATGACGTGTTCCCTGTACGAAGCGGGCCTGCCAAGAATATCGTTCCTTACATGAGCAGCAGTCAGGATTTTATTGCTCCGATCATGAGTAAAGGACTAAATACCTATCAGTTTGGAAACAATGCTTACAGCAAACCTGCTACGGGTCTTAACATCTTGCGTGAAACGGTGATGGGACGTGAGCTTTTCGACTATGCTTTTAAAGAATATGCCAACAGGTGGAAGTTTAAGCATCCTACTCCGGAGGATTTTTTCAGAACAATGGAAGATGCTTCCGCAATGGATCTTGACTGGTTTTGGAGAGGCTGGTTCTACTCTACTGACTGGACAGACATAGGTGTAAAAGAAGTGAAAACATTTTATGTGATAGATGCACCAAAGGATATAGTTGCCGAGCGGGCAAAAAGATTTGGGATGAACCCTGAGGATTTCCCACCTGTAGTATATCTGGCAGACGGATCAGCAGAAGGGTTTGATAAAACGATACTGGACAGAACAGCACTTGAGAATGCTCCAACGTTGAATGAGTATATGATGGATAATTTCACTGAGGAAGAGCGCGCTAAAGCTAAAGTACCTAAGTATCTCTATCAGGTCACCTTTGACAAACCAGGTGGATTGGTAATGCCGATCATTGCGGAATACACATATGAAGACGGTACTAAAGAAAGAATCCAGTATCCTGCAGAAATCTGGAGATTCAATGACAATGAGGTGAGAAAAACAATCGCTTCCGATAAGCAAATTGTCTCTGTGGAAGTAGACCCCGATGAAGAAACGGCAGATATTGACACTTCCAACAATAACTGGCCTAAGAAAGTGCAACAAAGCAAATTTGATGAGTTTCAAAACAGAGATAGATGAGTAAGAATTACCTCAGAGTCCCAGAATGGAGACTTTGAGAGGGAAAATAAAATGCAAAAAGGCGAGAACTTACATTCTCGCCTTTTTTCTTTAGAGTTCTGAAAGAGAATCTGAAGTAGGGTTATTCCTTCGGCAAAACAATGGTAAACACAGTCCCATGATCGTCGGAAGCAACATCTATGGTACCTTTATGTTCTGTCACTATTTCATAAGAGATGGAAAGCCCAAGGCCAGTCCCCTGTCCGGGAGATTTGGTCGTAAAGAAAAGGTCAAAAATTTTGTCCTGTAATTCCAACGGAATTCCAATTCCCGAATCAACTATTTTGATCGTTACCTGGCTTTCATTTTGCGTAGTAACTATGCGGATGGTTCCGGGTCCATCGATCGCCTGTGATGCATTTTTAATAATATTCAAAAACACCTGATGCAGTTTCCCATCGTTTCCTCTCACAACCAATGGTTCCTCACAGTAATCCGTCCGGATGGAAATTTGATCACTCAAATTACTTTTCAACATTACCTGACAATGATCCAGGATTTTATTAATGTGACAGGATTCATACATGTAATCCCCCTCACGTCCGAAATGACTCAGGCTCTGCACGATGTTACTGGCTCTGTTGACCCCTTCAAAAATTAGGTTGAGAAACGATTCCATACTCTCCTCAAAATCTTCATCATCGTTTTCAAGTGTTCTTTTGATGCCTGATGCACCCCCTTCAATGTAGTTGAGCGGATTATTTATCTCATGTCCGATACCTGCTGCCAGTACCCCCAGAGAAGCCATCTTTTCAGACCTGATCAGTTGTCCCTGCGCATTTTTAAGATCTACCAAAGCCTTCTCAAGCTTCTTTTGATTTTGTAAAAGCTGTGTATTTCCTGCCAATAAATCCTGATTGGCACTATTCAACTCCTCCGTTCTGTCAGCTACATTTTTCTCCAGATTATTAACCACCTTTTTAATTTCAGCAGACATGCTTGCAAAAGCGTTTGTCAACACACCCACTTCTCCATTTTCTGATGATGGCAACTCCTGGTCCCATTTACCCTTTCCTAATGCATTTGCAGCCTTAGAGAGCTTTTTAATCGGATTAATCAGCCTTTTGATGAAATAGACTCCCACCAAAATTGCTGCCAATAGCAGTAAAAAAGTAATTGGAATGATCTTTTCGAAAATCAAAGAAGTCGTGGATTCATCTAATGAAGTCTCGAGGTTTGTGATGATCTGATTCAGGTTTTTTGCATTCACCACGTAGGCAATACTCCAGTCAGTATTGGCGATGGGACGGTAAATGACGTAAAAACTTTCCTCACCTGCATTTACTTCCTTAAAACCTTGCTTTGCATTGAGCATTTCACCGATCACATCCCTAAACGGTGTATTTGTTTCAGCAACATTAACACCAAATTCTTCTGTAGTTCGTTTCCGACCAAGGATATCTTCATAACCTTTGTCTGGCAATGCCAGTGCTCTCCCCATACTGTCGATCATCATGTAAAAACCATCCCCAATAGCTCTTTGTGAAGTTAAATTAGCAGTGAGCTTATTCAATGTTACATCCAACCCCAGGGCACCAATGAATTGATTTTGCTGATAGATCGGCATCATAGCGCTGATCATCAACCCGAGACCGCCTGCATCTTCATATAGTGGACTCCAGATAACATCCGCTTTGGGGTTATTTTCAGGAGTTGCTGGAGCATACATTAAATCTCTGGTAGGCGTAAAATCTGCTGCCAGTCCGTTGATCAAAGGTGTATAGGGATAAAAGTAAAAAAACTGCGTCTCACTGATCATAAAATAATTGTAGGTCATCGGATTACTCTTAAAAACCGGCATCATGACAGGTTCTATCAGCATCCACCTTTCTGCATTGCTCACGAACTCTGGCGTTAAACCAATGTAGTTTGGGATGAAAATCCCTCCCTTATCATGCTCTTTAATTAATTTCTGACCTCCGGGACCACTGACCAGGTTTTTCTTAGCATTCCAATAAGTACTGGTGTTAAAATGTTCGGGCTCATTGAAGACCGTTGTAGCATACTGACCAATGATGTTTACTTCGTGTTTTACCTGCTCAAGGTCCTGCTCTATTCCATCTGCTGATAAATCGATCAGGTTTTTCAGAAACTCGCCTATTTGCTCATTTAGTAGCTTCCCGGAAACTTCTTTTGTGACTTTACCATTGGTGACCAATGAATTGATCGTTAAGGCAGAGATTGACAAGACAGTGATCATCACAATGGAGGAGATTGTGATAATCATTCTAGACTGAATGCTCAGGTTCTTTGAATTTAAAGTCACTTTTGTACGATCTGTTTACTGCAAACTGCTGGCAGTTAATTGAAAATATCACGCCAAAACTAAAGCTGATGAACTCATAAAATCATCGATAGTTTAGTCTCATTTGCTATTTTATGAGTTAAATATATAGAAAGAGAAAGAAAGCAGCAGTGTTTTCTCAGAAATAGAAGCTATACCTTAAAGTCATCAAGAGACTTTGCGGTGGTGTAATCAGCGTCCACTGCGCGAAATGCTGATAGGGGAAAGATTTTCAGTGTACGCTGTGCAAGACACTGAAAAGGTAATAAAAACCCCTGACAGTAACTGCCAGGGGTTGGTCAACCTTTTACCTATGATTTATGATTAAGTAATAGAATTAGAATTAGCAGCGAGTGCTTGCTCCGCTTCTTTCTTTCTATTTTCATTACGAGTCTTACGAGCCTTGGCAGTAGCCATGATCTCAGTAGTAGTGCCGTTGATTTTCTCAACCAATGCAGTCACTGCAGCAGGATCAGCATCTCCCGGAGACTCTTCCAGTACGCTGATAGTTCCCAACAATATATTGATGTGAGGTACTATTTGCGACTTAGCCTTGGCCAGCGTAGGATACTTCTTTTTATTATCAACATCCAGTTTGCTGTTGTACAGGCTATCGAACTCGCTCTCTGCAAACTTTAGATCACTGTAAAACTCTGACGCTCTCAGCAGTGCAATGTCAGCCTGAAATTCCGGCTTGTCCAGCTCATTCAGCAAGGCACTTAGTTTACCAGCTTTCTCTGAATAACCCAGTCTGTAGAGTCTCAGGTCTGCTTTTTCAAGCACATTCCACAAACGCTGATAAGCCATTACTGATGCTTTATCTCTTTTTCTTTTACCGATTTCCACAGTATCGCGGAAAGCGAGAAACATGTCATCTAACACAGCATCGGCTTCAGCAACCTCTTCGATTAACTCATTTTTTCTTACTGCCGTAAGAGCCACGTTGAGTAAATCCAGGTCAATCTGGAGTAAATCGAGTAACCGTAGAATCAACGATTCGGGTATTCCTGAAGCTTTTACTAATAAGATAACTGTTTTTGTTACGTCTGCAAGCTCTGCCGGCAGAAGGTAACTGGTACGTAATTTAACTACCATTTTTCTTTGGTTTTATATTTTGACAAAAAGGTGGTTGACCTTAATTGAGCGGCAAAGCTAAAAAACATTTTCAAAATTGCAAGTGACCAATGGTAATTTTGAAAGAGTAGTGGTAAAAATTAACGTTTTTTGGCATTTGATGCGGAGATGATTGCCAAAAAAATATTTTTTTGAGTTCTGCCAGCGTAGGATTAGCAAAAAAAATATTTTTCGGTCTATGTCAGCAGCTTTTCATCAAAAAAATATTTTTTCGGAAAAACGCCAGCGGCTTTTTAATGAAAAAAAATATTTTCGGCGTATGTCTGCGTAGTTTGTCCGAAAAAAAATATTTTCGACATCCTGCCGGCAGCTTTTTGTCAAAAAAAATATTTTTCAGGAATCCGCCAGCAGCTTTTTTGTAAAAAATAATTTTTTCGTTGTATGTCAGTGGTTTTGGTGTGAAAATATTTTTTTGTGTGTATGTCGGTGGTTTTGGGGTGAGGCGTCCTGAAAAAAGTTGACACAAAACGTGTCAATAATGAAAGACAAAGAAAAAACGGATGGCTTGACAAAGTTCAAGAAGTCAATTCAGTTCTTAGATAGCAGTATTTAGCATAACGTCCCGAATCGTTTGTTAGCTACCATTCACTCATCAAGTGAGAAGATCAATTTAAGGTGCTTTGTCAATTGAAAGATTGCTCCATCAGCTTCTTCTGTATTAAGAATTTCCTCACCTTTTTCATTAGAAGTGTCGAAATCTACTACACCCCAAATGTTACCATTACTGTCAGAAATTGGTGCTGCGAGAACAATTTTTAAGTTATCTGCAACCGTTTTCTGCTTGGATAATTCTTTTTGTTTGCTTGGGTCAATTCTCTTTCTTATACCTTTTCCTTCAGTTGCTGCCAGAACAACAGCAGTACTCTTATCAGGTTCTTTGTCCATGTCAAACTTCAGTTTTCCTACCATCTCCTCGGTTGGATTTAAAGACCAAAAATGACTGCAAATCAGTTCTCTATTTACTTTTCGGAAAATAAAAACCCTGATTCTAGCATCATGAGGATTTGATGGTACACTAACTGCCCTACAAACTGTTTCTAAGGCCCCATTTACCATGCTGTTAAGCATTAATGTATCAGGAGTTCTTTTGCTGGCTTGAACATCCTGTGGAGTGTTTCTTATTCCAAGGTTTTTAATTATTCTCGATATGTGGTGACACACAGGACCAGTTGCTGCAACCATATTTTCATCTTCTCGGTCGTGTTTATATCTTAACGGAGTGATACCTAATAAATCAGAGGGGATATGGAATTTCTCTTTAAGCTTTGGGTGAACAATGAAGCATCGTTTTCTGCCAATGTTCCCAATAAACAAACCAAGTTCAAATAGAACATTATCACGAGTCGTCCGCAACTCTTCATTCCTAATTCTAGAAATATCTTCGAAAGCGAAAATAAAAATTGCAAAATCAAATTTTGAAATACTTGACACCAATGATTCAAGAGTATAGTTACTCGCCTTAAATATATCTTGAGTCCAAACCGTTACATCTGCGTTATGCTCTAGATTTTCTTGAAGTGCGTAAGCGACATTGAGTCCTTCAGATGAAGAAGCGATGAAAATTTTGGGATTTGGATTAGACATTATTTCTCCTAATTGAATTTTTTAATTTATTGTAAAGTTCTATTTCGGATTTAGACTTCATATCATCAGGTATGAAGTCCCAAAGTCCTTTTGCCATTCTGCCTTGACTTATTTCATTCAATTGTGAATACCCATAAATAGGTTTATTAAGAGCGTGTGCCATTCCGACTTCAAAGAAAACGCCATCGCCGGCTTGATCAGGGATGAATATAACATTTCGGCTAAGTTCTAATGCTTTGATATTTCTGCTGAAAATCTCTAAATCAGTAGCCGAGTTATCAATTTTTGGTAGATAAAACTCTAATGACAAACGTTCAATAACCTTAGTAACTACAGTATTTCTAACTGTAGAATTGGATTGTTTTAGTGAAGTTGCTATGTAAATATCCCATTTCATATTTGTAGCTAACATTAAGAATGTGGACATTTTGTCCACTTATTCACCTTTCAACGAGCCTGATAGTTTGACTAAAAACTAATTAGAAATTCAAATAGTCTACTATCCAGATTCATTTCAGGTGTTGTTTAATTAAACATAACCATATCATAGCTACTTGCAAGTATTCTTACTTTATGGAAGAATTTGCCTATGTTCTTGTCCATGCCTAATCATATAATAGACGTGTAATTCTAGGCTTGCATCTTTATATACTAATAAAAGTCATTGGCATGTCAACCGCAATACCCAATACTGGGTATTTTAATGGAGAATTCTCGCACTTATCTCTGTTATCAGTTTGGGAGAAAGAATTTTATTACGAACACCCTCAACTACACCAGACTTGTGAAGCCAACTTACAAAGTTCTAATTTATAAAAGTTAATATGGCAGAATTAAAGGAAACTTATGGCCTGATTGTATTACCCGATGGTGTACTTTTCGACGAAAAAGGTCAATTCAGCAAAAATCATATGTCTTTGTTGCAGTTTTAAGGGGATCATCAGCTTTTTGTCAAAAAAAATATTTTTCAAGAATCCGCCGGCAGCTTTTTAGTAAAAAATAATTTTTTGGTATGTGTCAGAGTTTTGCTGTTAGATAGCAGAGTATAACGCTCTTGCTAAACGAAGTGACGGGCTTTTGGTCGGCATGGACGTTTTAGTCTTTGTTGTAGCCAGTTCTTTTCCTATTAAGTTCTATGTTTAATAAAGGTTATCACGACAGATTTGTTATGCATATTTTCAATTGAAGTATTAGTAGAATTTTTGAAATTTAATTCATAATTATGAATTCATAATTTCTTAAAATTATAAAGTTTGACAGTTACAACATCGAAAATTTATCAATACAAAACTTAACGTGATAATGTTTAATATTGATAAATAGTTGTTTCATTATAATTTTGATTTAATCTTACAGAATTGACCTGCCCTGTGCCTGTAAAAGTAAAGCAGAAGCCGACGACATCACCTATGCTTTTTGTATAGAGGGTCTCCCAAATACTTTCTTTATTAAGGTATATCTTAGCTTTCTTTTCTTTTACCTCAATGTTTAGGCCTTGCTTTTCATAAACATTTGTTCCAAAACTACTTAGGTCATTATTTTTTCCACTAATTAACTTTTCGCCGAATTTAGCATATGCTGCATGTACACAACCTTTTTGGTTTAGATTAATTGCATGAATATCTTCCGTTCCCATAATTATTATTCTAAAACCTGGACAAGCAAAATCTGCAATACTGTCAACTTGAAAGGTCATTGTCAAGGAAAAGTTATCCCCGGAAACATTGTCAAACTCATTCACATAAAAGTAGCTCAAATACAGATGATCATTGATATCCAAATTATAGTCTGAAAGAAGTTCCTTTTTTACTTTTAATTCTTGAGTGCCATCAACTGAATTCAACGGTATATAGGTTGGGTGGCGATTCGTGCCTTCATAATCGGCAGTAGCAATCCATTCACCAGAATATACAGTTACAGGAATCTCTCTAATCACAGAATCATTTGCTATCAATTTTGCTTTATGTACTCCAGGGTAGTAGTAAATACTTGTTAGTATAGAGTCAGTCTTCGAAATTCTTTCTCGTTTCATTGGATCCCATGATTGTTGTATAAAAAAACTATCAGCTTGAACGTCAGCAAGATCATACTTAAAGATAACTGTGTTTGGAACACCAATAGGTACCGTATTTACTGCTGAAAAAGGAACCTCTGTTGGAATACTCAATACATTGTTTTTATCCGTCAAATGCTGTGATATATACCAAAAACCGATTATTGCTACTAGCAAAATTGAAACAACGAATAGGATTGTTTTGTAAGAAGTTCGAGTAGTTTTTTGTACGATTTGTTCTGGTTCTGGTATTTGGACTCTCCTGGTTTCGCTCTTTTGAAAGCTTAACCAATCTTCGTATTCCAAAAATCTGGCAAAAGCGTCTAATGTATTTGGATGCGGATTACCATCGTAATCGTCTTTCCAAATTCGCTTAACCGTTGATAAACTTAATAGTACCCCCGTCTTATTTTCCAAAGTACTAATTAGATTTAAATAATCTCTCTGTCTCCAATCTTTGGATGCTAAAGACCAATCAAGTTTTTCTTCAATTAAACTTTTACATCTCTTGATGTAATATGAATGATCTTTTTTCAAATAAACGGCTTTTGAACGTAATTTAAATGATTTATGAATTGATAATTCGTCATCAGGTTAATTCTTTTGTCAAAAAATACTCAACATGGGAAAGTCGTTAATTTTACTATTTAGTGTTCAGTTTTTATTAATGTTTGGTTTGCATGCACAAACTATTTATGTTGATGCAGATGCAGGTAGGGAATCAGGTACTGGCACTTTAGAAGCCCCTTTTCAATCTCTTGAACAAGCAATAGAACATGCAAATAAATTTACAGATTCAGGCGAGATTATCATAAAATTGCAACCAGGTATTTATCTCCTTAAAGATAAAGTAGCTATTAATCCTGTTAGGATAATGAGTGATACCTTGCGATACATCATACAAGCAGCTGTTATGCCGAATGATACCGCTTGGATTCCATCCAAGATGCCAGTTATTCAGTCTATTTCTGAGAATAATTCCAATACTCAATTTCCTCATTCCACGGGATTGTTAATTGCTTCCAATCATGTAACTATAAAAGGATTAAAATTTTTGGGAAACCCTAACCCTCAAGTAAATTATTACTATCCCATATCCAAGGAAAATTCAAATTTGGAAGATCTGGTTATATCTGAGTGCTATTTCATAGGAGATAAAGAAACTGCTAAAATTCAAGGAGGCGTATGGGCTCATGGTCCTAAAAACAAAATCTCTCATTGTATATTTTATGGCTGTAGAAATGGCGTTCTATTTTTCAATAATGTTGAAGGATTTACTATTGAACATACAATAATATACGGTTCTTATGAAAGTGCATTTTGGTTTGGCGGAGAAGATCCTTCTTTTACGTTTACCAATAATGTAATTGTGAATAATGCCAACTTTTTAATTGGTCCGGAAAACCTTAAATACACCTCTCCGTTCTCAAATTCGGTCATCATTAATAAAGGATTCGTTAAAAATTGGAATAGAGAAGGTGTAGTAGATATACCCAATCCAAATATTAAAATGGATAATATCATACAGAATGGAGTTTCAAATTTGCAATTGAATAATGATGTAGCACTTAATAAATACCATTTACATTTGACCAAAGAATCAAAAGGGGTAGAGCTGAAAGCAGGTATTTTTCGATAGCTTATTAAGTCTAATATGTTGCTATTTGATCTCTAATTGGCTGCAACGTTCCGCATAAATGGCGTTGCGAGCTTTGCTCGCAATGAACATTTTATGCATTGTTGTGTTTTCTTTTTTCAATTCAGATGAAAGTTATACCATATTTTTCAGCTATGTCGGCAGTTTCATCACTTGAAGCTTTTATTTTTAATTCATTTATTTCGTTGAAAAACTTTTCGAAATTTTCTCCTGGTATTACATAGTTTAGGACTTTTGCTGTGGCATCTCCAAAGGTTTTTATTCCATGTTTTATTCCTCTTGGCAAATAGATTATATCACCTTCTTTTCCAATGAAAGTTTCCTCTCCCAAAATTAACTGAACCTCACCTTCGAG
>JBCBHL010000219.1:0-12532 GCA_038525605.1 Bacteroidota bacterium | reverse complement strand
AAGAATAGTTAAACCTGATACTAAATATGCAGGAAATTACAGATCAGTTTAATTGCTTAACTTAATGGCATTGAATTCATAATTCATAATTCATAATTCATAATTCTTAATCATTTTACTTATCATATTTTAAAAAGCATTTGCCTGCAGATTTGACCGTAATTCATACAATCAAGTTTAATCACTCTGCAAAACCCACAAAGACCTCATCGTTTTCAGTTTTTACCGGGTAAGTAGCCAGGTCACATTCATCGCCATTGAGGTTTTTACCATTTTTCAGTGAAAAGGTTTTCTTATGAAAGGGACAGGCAACTTTTGGTTCTTCACCTTCTGATCCGATCATCCCCCTGGACAATATCATTTGTTTTTTATGAGGACACAAGTTTTGAGTAGCAAACCACTCACCTCTTCTGGAAAAGTTAAAAACGGCTACCTGCAATCCTTTGTAATAAAACGCCAGCCCACCGTTGATCGGAAAATCCTCCACATGACCAACCTTTTCCCAAACTTTTACCTCTTCAGTTGCTACTGTCTTATAGGTTCTTACTGATTCTTCTACCATCTTCATTCTAATATTAAAACTTTCTAACCCCAATTAGCAGGGATTTTCTGCCCTCTCATTTCTTTGAATTTCAATTCAGGATCGCCAACCAGCCTGTTCGAAAAGTGAGTGAACTTTTTACGTAGTTCCGGATCGTTGACCACTGCTTTCCACTCACACTGATACACATCGATGAGTTGCTGCATTTCCGTTTCCAATTGCTCACCGATATTGAGAGAATCATCAACCACAACGGATTTTATATAATCCATTCCACCTTCAAGTTTACTGAGCCAGACTGATGTTCTGTTGAGTGGTTCAGCGGTTTTGATGTAAAACATCAGGAATCGGTCGAGATATTTAATCACTGTTTCAGAATCGATATCGCCTGCAAGCAGTTGCGCATGAACAGGATTCGCACCTCCATTTCCGCAGATGTATAAATTCCATCCCACCTCTGTCGCGATGATGCCAAAATCTTTGCTTTGCGCCTCTGCACATTCTCTTCTACAGCCCGAAACCGCTCCTTTTAATTTATGCGGCGAACGCAATCCACGATACCTATTTTCCACTTCTATCGCAAACGAAACTGAATCGTGTAACCCATACCGACACCAGGTAGAGCCCACACAGCTTTTCACCGTTCGCAACGACTTACCATAGGCATGACCACTCTCGAAACCAGCATTGATCAATCTTCCCCAGATATCAGGTAAATCTTCTATCCTGGCACCAAAAAGGTCAATCCTTTGTCCTCCAGTAATTTTTGTGTACAGGTTATAATCTTTCGCTACTTCTCCGATGACGATCAGCTTATCGGGTGTGATTTCCCCGCCGGGAATTCTAGGCACCACTGAATAAGAGCCTCCTTTCTGAATATTGGCCAGGAATCGATCATTGGTATCCTGAATTGTGTCCTGTTTTGTTATCAGGTCATTGTAAACGCTGGCAAAAATAGAGGCCATTGCAGGCTTACAAGTCTCGCAACCATCTCCATGCCCGTATTTATCTAAAAATTTGTCGTAATTGGTAATGCCTGAAACTTTCACCAAATCAAACAATTCCTGACGGGTATAATCGAAATGCTCACACAATACTTTCCTCACTTTTTTACCCATCGATTTCAAGGTCTCCGTGAGAATATCTCCGACCATTGGCGTGCAGGCACCGCATCCGGTTCCGGCTTTGGTACAGGATTTTACCTGACCAAGGTTTTCCAGATTCCCGGATTTAATGGCTTCTTCGATGTCCCCTTTGCAAACATTTTCGCAGGAACATATCTGGCTGGAAGCAGGCAAAGCCCCAATTCCATTTAAATTCGATTCGCCTCCTCGGGCCCCCAAAATCAAGTCTTCGGGATTTGGAGGAAGTGCTATGCCATTCATCGCAATCTGATGCAACATATTGTAATCAGCGGCATCACCTACGAGGATTCCTCCAAGCAGCTTTTTGCCGTCCGCGCTGAGGTTAATTCTTTTATAAGTACCTGAATTTTGATCGGTGTAACTAATTGGCACACAGCCTTCGGTCGCTCCCAATGCATCACCGAAACTGCCAACGTCCACCCCAATCAATTTCAGTTTGGTAGACATATCAGCGCCATCGAAAGTTAATGAGCCATCCCCGATAATTTGATCGATGACCACATCAGCCATTTCATAGCCCGGAGCAACCAAACCATAAATCATGTCCTGAAATGAAGCCGCTTCCCCGATCGCATAGATATCGGCAATATTGGTTTCCATGCGCTCATTGACCCTGTATCCACCTCTGCTACCTTTTTCCAAACCAGCATTTTCTGCCAATTCATCCCTTGGTATAATCCCGCAGGAGATCACCAGCATTTCCGTCTCCAATGAAGTTCCGTCGGTAAATTCCAGTTTGGAAAGTCTGCCGTTACCGTCGATGTTTTTCGTGTTTTTACCCAACAATACTTCGATACCAAGCGATTCAATCTTTCGTTTGAGCAAATCAGACCCAATCTGATCGAGTTGTCTGGGCATCAGCTTATCTGCAAACTCTACTACTTGCGTTTCCAGATTCATATCCATCAATGCTTTGGCAGCTTCAAGCCCCAGTAATCCTCCTCCCAACACTGCAGCTCTTTTGATCCCTTTACCAAAGTCGATGATCTGGTCGAGATCTTCTATTTTCCTATAAACAAATACACCCTTCTTCTCAACACCTTTAATAGGCGGCACCAAAGCTGACGAGCCAGTAGCCAGAATCAGTGAATCATATGTTTCTGTATGACCCTTGTGGGTTTTGATCTCCTTAGCTGCCGGATCAATACCGGTCACTAATTCTCCGGTTTTCAATAAAATATCATTGTCAGCATACCAGTTCTTATCTGCCATCAGCAATTTGGCAGATTCCTGATTTTCAAAATATTCACTCAGGTGTACCCGGTCGTATGCGGGAAGAATTTCATCTCCAAACACTACTATTTCTACCTGTTCAGCCGTTGCTTTCTTCCGAAGCTTCTCACAAAACTTATAGCCGACCATTCCATTACCTACAACAACTATTTTCATAATCATTCAAATTAATTACGTAATTATACGTAATATTACTTAGAAATAATTAGTAATTCACACAAATATTTAAGTATAATTGCTTTGGTATTTAAGAAACACTTAGGAATATGGGTAAGTTAATCTTGGTAGGTGCGGGTCCGGGAGACGAGGAGTTGATCACTGTAAAAGGAATGAAAGCTTTGCAAACTGCTGATGTGGTATTGTACGATGCATTGGCAAATCCGGCTTTACTCAACTACTGTGGACCGGGTTGCGATAAAGTTTTTGTAGGAAAAAGAGCAGGGCTTCACTTTATGAAGCAGGTAGAGATCAACGAACTCATTTTATCTCTTGTCAAAGATGGTAAAACAGTTGTGAGGCTCAAAGGTGGAGATCCTTTTGTGTTTGGCAGAGGGCACGAAGAGATGGAATATGTGACACAGCATGGCGCTGAAACAGAAGTAATTCCGGGAATCAGCAGCAGTATGGCGGTTCCATGCTCTCAACATATACCCGTTACAAAAAGGGGAATTAATGAGAGTTTCTGGGTGGTGACCGGTGCTACTAAATCCCATAAAGCTTCCGCTGATATACAGCTTGCCGCACAATCCAGTGCCACTGTGATTATCCTGATGGGAATGAAAAACTTATCAGAAATCGTGAATGTTTTCAAACAACAACGCGGTATTGACGAGCCGGTAGGTATCATCATGAATGGCACGACGGATAAGGAATTATCCGGCTTTGGAACCCTTGAAAATATTGAGCAGATCGCTCAAACAAAAGGACTCGGTGCTCCGGCTATCATAGTGATAGGTGACGTTGTAAGAGAAAGACTGAAAACACCAAAGGAAAACAATCTGAGTGATTTAGTAGCAATGGCGGTGGCAAGGTAGCATCTGAACGCCAAGCTACAACCTGCTCTAAGCAAATCATCAAAACCGATCGGACCAGGCGCTATTCTCAGCGTAATTTTAATCCATTTGAAAAGTCTCGGTAGAAACCAGGCTTGTCTGAAGATCTCAACTCTCTCGATTTAAAACTGGCAACTTGACCGTCGTTGTAATCGATCGATGCATTGATTCGCTTGAGCTTCCCATTGTCATCAAATTCCAGCAAATCATAATTTAAATCGATGTTCTGCGTCTTTAAGTCTTTTTTAATCTTATCAAGATCAGTCTGAGTCAACTGGTTTGTAAATTTAACATCCAAAATTCCTGTTCTTTGCGAAGCGCAACTGACTGAAATGAAAATAATTGCGACTGCAATTAGCAAATTGAAGTTTATTCTTTTCATGGCTTTTTTGTTAGATAGATAAATTTAGTCAGAATTTTTTTAACTGAAGGCATCAGCCAATTCTACGAAGAATCCTAAGAAACCATTCGGACGATTCTGAAAGAAATTCAGCCGTTCATATCGTAGCTTTTTCTCAAATTGATCAGATTGTAAAAGTTCAAAAGTCTGCTTGTTATCAAGCTCGCCAATCGTTTTTTCTGTTTCCTTTTCGACGATGAAGTTTTTTGCATATTGAATTGCTTTCGGATTTTGAATTTCATTCAATGGTAATTCGGAATTGATTAACAACATCATTTCCTTATCCTGTGGAATAGAAACCTTTGGCTTGTATAGCCAGGAAAACAGTGCGACGATGAGAAATAAGCCCAGAAAAGGAAGTGTAAATAAAAGTATGTAGGCCGCAACACGATTATTAAATGGCATGATAATCAACCAGACTGACAAACCGATCGCAAAGCATATTGAGGTAATGGTTTTGGTGGTGTTCAGCGCTTTTCTCAATTGATTAAGTACCATTATTTCCATTTGTATTTCCTTTAATTTAGTAAGTAATCACGATCAGAATAAAGCGTAAGATCAGTCCCCTGCTCTAGGAGTTGGAAACTGGACTTTCACCCTTTTCTTGTAGGCTTCCCATTC
This sequence comes from Bacteroidota bacterium, assembly GCA_038525605.1. Lineage (GTDB taxonomy): Bacteria > Bacteroidota > Bacteroidia > Cytophagales > Cyclobacteriaceae > JANSWY01. The sequence continues at coordinate 7,540 of JBCBHL010000219.1, read as the reverse complement.
GGCGAAGAGTTTGCTGAACTTTTCGGGAAACTCATTTTTGACGTCACGTTGTTCTCCTACATCGCTGCTCAAATTGAATAATTCAAAATTCTTTTGATCAAATGGCAGGACGCTATTCACCAACTTCCAGTCACCCTGCCGAACAGAAATATGCCCTCTGTGTTCAATGGAGAATACATACGTGGAATCGTGAACGTCAACAACCTGTCCGTCCAGGAGCGGAACCAACGACTCTCCCTCCAGTGGATATACTTTTTGACCATTCCAACTTTCAGGATAATCCAATTCAGCATATTGGTACAAGGTCGGTGCAAGATCCAGCAACGTGGTAAAAGCGTGAGAAACCCTTGGTTGCCTCACACCTTTTCCGGCCACAATAAACGGCGTGTTAGTACCTCCTTCTGTGGTATATCCTTTGAAGTACTTAAACGGTGAACTTCCTGCTTCTGCCCACTGTGGACCATAAGAAATAAACGACTCTTCCGTACCCATCTGATGGTAATCTTCCGTGTAATGCGCCTGAAGAAATGGCCCAAGCACTTTGTGTCTGTAAAAGTCATTAGCTGCTGCTCCGTTATCGGAGAAAAAGATGATCATCGTATTTTCAAGTTGATCGGTTTCTCTCAAATAGCGCAGCAACCGACCGATATTATGGTCCAGGTTATCGACCATACCCGCATATAATTCCATGGTACGCGACTGCCATTTTTGCTCTTCTTTGGAAAGCGAATCCCACGGTTTCACATTTGGGTGAAGCAGTGGTAACTCTGCATCTTCAGGAATCAGTTTTAACTTTTTTAAATTCTCAAATCTCCGGATTCTGAGTTTTTCATAACCATCATCGTACATTCCTTCATACTTCTTCCAGTAGTCGGGATCAACCTGTAGCGGCCAGTGCGGACTTGTGTAGGCAGCCATCCCGAAAAATGGCTTTTTGCTATTCTTGTTACTTTCGAGATAATCAATCAGCTTGTCCGTGTAAAAATCTGTAGAATATTTGCCCGCAGGCCAGTCTACTTTCTTTCCATTTTCAGTATATGGAGAAATCGAATCTTCTGCGAACACTCCTCTGTTGCTATAGTGGTTTCCAGCTCCTTCTAATAATACAAATGAATTGTCAAACCCTTTTTTTACCGGATCATGATCTGCTTTATCGCCCAAATGCCACTTTCCAGCGATGCAAGTATAGTATCCGGCTTTTTTCAAAAGTTGTGGTACAGGAATAACACGGTCAGTGAGATGCCCTTCATATCCGAATTCGGTAGTCTGTAAGTCCTGTGATCCCATCCCCGCAATGTGATTATCCGTACCGGAAAGCAGCATTGCACGGGTAACTGCGCACATTGGAGCTGTGTGAAAACGGCTCAAAACAATTCCAGATTCTGCCAGGCTATCAAGATGAGGAGTTGCAATATCACCTCCGAAAGCACCCAGATCAGTATAGCCTAAATCATCTGCAACAATCAAAAGGATATTGGGAAGTTTTGATTTTTCTTTTTGTGGTTGATCTGAACAACTAAAAATGAGGCAAAAGGAAAAAAGGATACAGAAATATCTCATGAATGATAATTTATGGCAAATCGGCAACCTGTGCAAAAAGTCATAAGAATTACCGATATCTAGACAGGTAATTGAAGTAAATGTGAGACTTCAACATCGGTTTTGTGATATCCAGGTGACCAACTACCAAAATTAATATCAGCGCTCTTCTATTATTCGGTTTCCTTGCTTGTCAATTACGAACCAGGAGTTGCTTTCTACTCGTAAATGTTCATCTACATCGATATATTGTTTAGCTTCAAAAGTTACCTGAGCTGATCCATTCTGAAACCAGCGAGCATAAGCGTATTGACACGGAATGACAATTTCTCCCTTTTCGTTGGCGAAACCCATTTTCCCATTGCGTAGCACACGGGTAAGCCCTTCATGAAAGTAGTCTGGCCCATTTTCAAACCAAACCAGATCGAATAAAACCCGGCAACCGCGATCGATTCCTACAGTTCTTCCGTAAGTACTATCATTCGGATGCATCTGCACCTGAGCATAGTATCTCATGGTGTCAGTTCCAAAATAAGAATAACTGCCAAATGGAATCACTGTATCTCCGGCTATATTAACATATGCCACCTTCGCTCCATACTGCAGGAATTCCTCATTTGTAACGGCTATCAAAGGTTCAATTACTGAAGTATCGGTTGTATTGATATCATGATATTGATAGTTTGTTTGATCCTGTTCGATATAGTTTCGACAAGAAAAAACTACCCATAAAACAATTAGCAGTAAGATGTTTTTTAAGTTCAATATAGGTTTGTCAAATAGCAGCATGTAACCTTTAATTAGCACGTTTTTCATTAAAAACCATCAATATTTTGACTCCAATATCTTACAATGATGCTCTGTGTGATAGGCTGTCCAAATAACGATTTCTCTGATAGTCATCCTGCCCATTAAAGGATGTGGCAGCAAGTAGGTGTCTAAATCTTTATCAGACCATTTTTGAAACTTTCTGATCAGTTTTGTTTTTTCCTGATCCAGTTTGGCAATATATGATGCTTTGTTGGCAGAAGTTATTTCAGGCATATTTTTGGAGATGTCGGCCACAACTCCGGAATATTCAACTAGTTTATTTTGATATTTTTCAACGATTTGATCGTACGTCCGATTATCTCGGTTATTCGTACCAAACTTGTATTTCAAGACAAATTTGGGAAAGCCTAATCCCTTGTTGAGGGCGCTTTCACTTTGAATCAGATGAACGACATGTTCGCCAGTATTCCATTTACCCTCCAGTCCTTCCGGCCACTTTTGATCGGGATGGTCTTTTAGCCAGTCATACAGCAGCTGATGCTTCTCTTCGAGCAAATCAATTACTTCAGTCTTTGTCATGTGTTTATTTTTGAATCGCGAATGTTCATTGTCATTCACCTATGAAAATTCTTCTACCTGTCTATCCAAAAATACACAATTTAAACTCACCTTCACCCTGACACCCTATCGATCCAGCCAGTTTTTGAACTCCCGGTACCTATCTCGGGAAACAACCGTATCCACATCTTTATATTCCGGCAAATTGACCTTCAGCCTGCTGCTGGACCAACTTTGCAGATCGTTGCAGCTGTCAATAGAAAGTATCGTTTTTCTGTTGATTCTGAAAAAGTGATCCGGATCGATAATTTTCTCCAACTGGTCAAGTGAATAATCGACTATGTGCTTTTTCAAATCGAAGGTAATGATATAAGTAACTCTCGATACCGAATAAAATGCTGCGACATCACTCACCAACACGGTCTTTATCTTTTCTCCTGCTTTCACCAAAAACCTCGTTTTATAGGATTTTTCCTTCGAAAGGGAAGAAGCCATCGCAATGATTTTGTCGATTGCCAATCCGGGGGTTAGTTCTCTGAATTTGCGAAGAGTATTATCCAATTGTTCCTGATCTATCGGTTTTAATAAATAGCCAATACCATTTGTTTGAAATGCCTGAATCGCATATTGATTATAGGCCGTTGTAAAAACGATCGGACATTGTACCTTCACTTTTTCGTAAATGCCAAAGCTCAATCCGTCTTCCAGTTGAATATCGGAAAATATAAGATCCGGATGCGAATTGGCTTTAAAATACTTCACCGATTCATGTACTGATTCCAGCACCATAACCACCTCTATAGTCGGATCAACCGACTCCAGCTGCTGCATCAGCATCTGTGCTGCCTGTGATTCGTCTTCTATGATCACCACTTTCATGACTCCAGCTTTAATATAGGGATCGAAACTCTAAACTCATCACTCGTTTGTTCTGTCTCCATCTGCTCGGAGGAGAAAAATGCATACCTCTGTCGGATATTTTTCAACCCTTTCTGGCTTGACTTTTCCATCAACTGAATAATATTAAGGTTGTTGACAATGTAAATCCTGTCGTTCTCTCTGTAAATACTGATTTTTAATGGAACCTCTCTGGAGGCAGCATTGTGTTTCACCGCATTTTCTACCAGAGTTTGCAGCACCATTGGCACTACCATATCAGAATCCTGTGTCGACAAATCGATAGTCACCTGTAGTTTTTCTTCAAACCTGATTTTGAGTAGGAAAATGTAGGAGTTAATGAATTCCAGCTCATCTTTCAACGGAATCAATTCATTGTCACCTACCTCCAGTACATTTCGATATAGCTGGCTTAACTTTCTGATAAACTCTTTGGCCGTTTCCTGATCCTGATCAACAAGGTTTAGCAAAACATTGAAACTATTGAATAAAAAATGCGGATTGACCTGGTTTTTCAATGATTCATATTTGTAGCTCATCATCTCAGCTTTCAGCTTTTCCTCGTTGATAATGGCTGCCTTCCAGTTTTTCCAGAATTCCCCTGCTACCGAAAATGCCAATACCATCGGAATCAGCGCAGCTGGTATGTACCACATTGATAATAAGATAAAAAAGCCGTCTACCGGTTTTATGTCAAATAGCAGCCAGATATCAAATCCGCTGACCAGAAAGTATACGACTATAGTCGCCAGGATATGATAGACAATTCCCCAGATTGTTCTTTGCCAGGGTTGTTTGATCCAATCATACTTTTCATCGAGCCTGGCATAGATGTAGACGTGCACCACAGCCTGCAAAAAGTCATTGGTGAAGATCAGAAACATGACTTTGAAGTATAGCGTCGTTTGCCCGTCAAATAAGAAGTAAAGCGGGATCAAAACTGCTGCTCCGACATTTAATCCCAGCCTCCACCAGGGGTTATTATAAGGGTAGGAATATTCTACTACCCTGTTATTGAAAAATTCTCTTACTGCGGTCATCTCAATAGATTCTGAATGAATAAAGTCATAATTAAGATTAGAATCAACATCGATTTGAAATTATTTTGTACATCCAATTTCGACGATCTTCTTTTTCACATCATCTTTTCCCCATTGCGGATGTATTACAGACCTCACCTGATACGCATCCCATTCTTTTTCGAGTTGCACCAACTGATCGCAGAATACCTCTGTTGGTTTTCCAAAAAACTGAGCTTCGCCAATTTTGCTGGAGATTTGGAAAAATCTTGCTCTGGGATTTTCCGGTTCCAACTCCACCGCTTTAGTAACTGCCGCATTATACCTGGGGATATATTGTCCAGCATTTGCAGGGTCGATTGCCATCTTGCTGATAGCATAAAAAGCATTCATCACCTGAATTTCGGATTCCTCTGGGAATTTCTCCAGAATAATTGCAAGCGACCGATCTGCTTGTTTCAAATACTGCTGCTTGGTTTCAAAGTCTGCCTCAGTATCTATAAATACCAGCATGATATTGGCATTTGCATGGTAATACCAGGGAAGCCATTCAGTTGGTTCTGCTTTGCCAATGACTGCAAATTGATTGGCTACCTGCAGATAGGATTCTACAGTGAATGTCGAATACATTTTGGTGATCGTTTCCTGCATCTTTTTCTCATATCCTGCGCCGGAAAATGAACTTAATATAAATAGTGCTACTGCTAATCCTGTTGTTAAAATGAGTCTTTTCATAATGATATTGAATTTTTAATAATGAATAATGTGATCAATTGAGCTTATTCAGGCCCTATTGATTTGTCCGCTGATTATTTCTACAATAATTCGCCTGACGTCTTTAGATCTGTTAATTGAGTTGGTCCAGTTGATTTTTTGATTTGTCCTTGGAAATCGTATAAAAGGCGCCGATGACAAAAAAGCGGTTGGCAAAAGGCCTTATCGGCTCTTCAGCAAATACGCCTTCATTGTTTTTTTGATTACTAAACCTGGTGCCAAATTCATTCTTTGTACCCAGCAGGTTGCTCGCAGAGCAAAAGAAGATGAAATTGGACCGATATATATAGGCCCATGAAAGGTTTACCTGATGTGTGCTTTTGATCTTCCTGTCATTGAAGGCCTCCGTATTCGGGTCATTAAAATACCTTGGTGATGTGTAGCCAAAATCAACACCTACCTGTGATTTGAGGCTGCTAAACCAATGCTTGTAAACGACTGAGAGGTTATGCCTGCTGGCAAAAGCCGGCGTTGCACTTGTTGGGAAATTCTGAAAGTTTCTCTCAGTGTCGAGGTATGAATAAGAGATCCAATAGTTACCATTTCTGATGGTTTTCCTGTCTCTGAAAAACAAGTCTAAACCTCTCGCATAGCCGTCTCCTGTATTGTTTAAGTTGGTCACAAGACCATCATTCAGATCAAATTTTACCAACGATCGATAGTTCTTGTGATAAATCTCCGACTTGAACAGTCTTTGATTCTTTTCAGTCTGAAAGCTTAAAATATAGTGATCAGAACGCTCATGTGTTAGCTGATTGTTTTCAAAGAGCGCTATTTGATCCGGCTCCTGAAAAAACTGACCAAAGGCAAAGGAAATTTGCTTTTTCTCGCTAATCAAATATGCTGCTGAAAACCGGGGCATCACTACCTGTTCATCAATGTAACTAGCGTATTCCCACCTCATTCCTGGCCTTAGCACTATTTTGGCATCAGTTCGGATATTTGCTTCAGCAAATGAGGCGACATTTCCCTTGACAAAGGAATCTCTTTCCCCGAAGATGGATCGACTATGACGCTCCCGATTCAACTCTACGCCCAAACGGAAATCTATGAGATCGGCCGGGGCGTAATCCATCGTATTTTTAACATGAATCGCATTGAGCTCTGTTTCAATGTTTAATCCTGACAGGTCAAATTGATCGTTGTTTCTGACGAAAGAAATACCATGAAAGGAATTGATTTTTGGCGACCAAAGTTTTTTCCAGCTGCTGTTCAAATACAAATTGCTATTATCAATTGCAGTCCGGGAATCCCCATCACCATCAAGGTTTTTCTGAATAATTGATGAAGTACCGCTATTTAGATTGGAGTAAAACTTAAAAAGTCCGTCTTTTCCTGCTTTTTGTTTCACACTAAATTCATTTGAAAAGTATTCCGGTGCATGATCGAAAGTAATATTGGCATCAGCAAATGAAAGGTATGGCGCCATATTGATGTAGGAAGCAGAACCTGTTATTGAACCGGACTCCCATCTCTTAGTAGCAGTGATGTCTGAACCAACACTCATCAGCGATAGATTCACTTCGTCATCGGCTTTTTCGTCAAGTGTGTTGAGCAATAATACAGAAGAGAGGGCCTGTCCAAATTCTGCTGAATATCCACCGGTATTGAAAATTGTTCCGCTGAAGAGAAAGGGGTTAAACCTACCTCTGGTCGCTATGTTCTGGAATCCGGTGTGGTAAGGCACCTGAACTGCCATGCCATCAATAAAAGTCCTCGACTCTCTGCTTTCGCCTCCTCGCACGAACAGGCGTCCCGATTCACCTACCCTGCTGTTACCTGGTAGCGTGTTGATAGCACCGACAATATCTCCCAGCGCTCCGGCAGTGGTGGCAATTTCCATTGCAGTAAGGTTATTGCCTCTTTTCTCATCTCCTGCTTCAAAGGCTCCTGCAACGATCGCCACCCCTTTTAGAAACTCCGTACTCTCTTTTAACCTGAAGTGAATAGCTTCATTATCGCTGTTCAGATTAATTAACAGG
>JBCBHL010000218.1:0-12626 GCA_038525605.1 Bacteroidota bacterium | reverse complement strand
TTTTCCCTGTCATCATTACAGTATCTATCATTTATGGAATATTAACAAGCATCTTGCCTGCCCTTATCATTAGCAAACTACCGATTACCGAAAGCATCAAAGGAGCAATCAGGAAAGGATCATCTAAATATCTGATACAAAAGGGGTTGATCATTGCGCAATTTACAGCATCCATCTTCCTTATTTCCGGAACTTATATCGTTTGGCAACAAATTGAATTCATGAAGAAATATGATTTGAATTTTGACAATCAAAATACTTTTTCGGTTTACAGTTACCATGGAAACTTTAAAGGAGAAGACCAACTTCAGCAGAAATTGCTCAATATCAAACAGAGGCTTCACAACCACTCTCAGGTCGTCAGTGCATCATTTTCCAGAGCTGTTCCCGGTGACTATTGGGACGATTTTAATGCTTTCGTAGATGCTAAAGAACCTGAAAAGCACATTAGAATGAGACAATTGACCGTTGATCCGGAATACTTCAAAACTCTGGACATAGAATTTACTTTGGGTGGAAATCTTCGGGAAAATAACTTGCATGGCAATAAAGGTGGATATGCTGTCCTGAACGAGGCTGCCTTTAAAGCATTGGGATGGCAAACTATAGAAGGAAAGCAACTAAGGGAAGATACTTCTGCCGACGATATCAAAGTCTTAGGCGTTACGAAAGATTTCCATTACATGGGCCTAAACCAATCTATTGAACCCATGATTCACTGGATCAGCGACAGCCTGACAAACAACATTCTAACAGTTAGGGTAAACTCAGAAGCCGGGCAAAAAGCCGATCCAACCGAAGTGATATCACTACTCAAAAAGGAATGGGAACAGTTGTCTACATTCGACCCATTCGACTACTTTTTTCTTGATAAGGCATTCAATAATCAATACAAGCAACAGGAAAGGTTGGGCTACTTATCGGGATTTTTCTCTTTAGTTGCTTTCATCATCGCATCGTTGGGACTTTTTAGCCTCTCAGCTTTTATGATCCGAAAAAGGAAAAAAGAGATCGGGATCAGAAAAATTCTGGGTGCAACGGTCTATCAATTGTTCATATTGCTCTCCAAAAATTTCATGGTTCTAATACTAATCGCCCTTGTAATTAGTATCCCACTGGTGATTCAATCTGCTAAAGAATTTCTTAGTGATTTTGCTTACAAGGTTGAAGTGGGCTGGCAGTTGTTCGTTTTAGTTGCGTTGTTTACCGTGATTGCCGCAATTATCAGCATTTCTTTTCAGGCCATTAAAACGAGCCTAAGCAATCCTGTTGATGAAATTAAAGATGAATAGAAGCTAATAAAATAAGGTCGTCTCTTACATTTAATTATACAAGTGCGGGAGACGACCTCATCGTTAATTGATCAGATTAAGCATTGCAGGCGGTAATATCGCATGCAGTAATCTGTTGAGTCTGAGGTCCTCCTGTCCCGGTTCCTGTACCATGGCATCTTTGTGGGGAAGTGTTGCATGTATAGGTTGGAGGAGGGCAGTAATAAGAACCTCCCTTAATCGTTTCTGCGTTTTCAGCCATTAAATCAGTTACAAAGCTTTCAACCTGCAACTGACTGATTTTTAAGTTTTTCTTTTTCATGATAACGTAATTTTTGTTTTAAATAATCTTAGTTCAATAAACAGAAAAAAATCGTCTGAAACAAATAAAATGGATTACTAGCACGTAAAATACACCAAGCATCACACTGGTAGGTAAAATCAGCTTGTAGGTGTTTTACAGAAAACCCACGCTGTTTCTGCAAAGGCATTGATCAGATAACTGGGTTCATATCAAAATAAGATGCCAATTTTAAAAGAATAACAGATAAATCAACCCGAAAAGAAGTGCATATTTCACAAGCTTATAGACAATTTTATTCCACGCTTTCAGTTGTTTACCGATCAACCGTACCTGATAAATGTATCCAAAAACTTTGTTGATATTTCCAGTCCGGTCGCCTTCTTCGTTGGGTGAGGCTGCCGCCGCTACAATAAACCAGGAAAAAAAGCTATTCAACCAGTCACCCAGCCTGTTTTTCATCGGTCGTTTTACATCACAAAAAAATATCAGTCGGTCTTTTTCGGTTTTATTCTCAGCGTGGTGAACATAGGTTTCATCGAACAATACGTCTTCACCGTCTTTCCAGATATATTTTTCACCATCTACATCAATGAAGCATTTTGGGTCATTAGGGGTGATTAACCCGAGGTGATACCGCAATGATCCTGCAAACGGGTCTCTGTGGGCATAAAGAAAAGAGTCTGCCGGTAATACAACAAACATTGCTGCTTTAATGGCAGGTATCTTCTTGACGATTTCTATAGTTTTAGGGCAAACATCTACCGCAGATTTGTGATAATCTCCATACCATTTGAGGTAAAATCTCTTCCAGCCTCGTCTGAAAAAAGAATTAAACCCAACGTCATTGTATTTGGCCGCTGACTTAATCTTATTGGCATTTTCCAATGCGAGTGCCTCCTCTCTAATCGTTTCCCAGTTTTCTTTCAACAAATCGATACCCGGCACGGCAGAGGTGCTTAAATAAGGGGAAGTCGGGACTTTGGAGAATAAATACATCAAAATATTGACAGGTCCCATAAAGGTCGAATGATCGAACAATTGCCTGACAATACTTTGTTTCCTGCGTCCTCTAAAATGAACATAGATGCCACAAACAGCAAAAAAAACTATAATCCACAAGCCGGGACTTGTCAGTACGTTGCTTTTAAACCAGGTAAAAAACTGCTCCACAAATATTCAATTTGATCTTCAATGCAAATCTAAACAACAATTCATGACTATCAGTAAATCAAGCTTTCTCAAAATAAAACAAATACTAATTTTACCCCTTTTTAGCATCAAAAACGTTCTTAATAGCATTTGATGCTTTTACCTAAAAAACTTATTCCTGAAATAAGAATCTAAATCTCAAATAATCAGATAGTTACAAACCGTTATATGTAAAAAGTAAAATCATTATGCAAGCCCATTTCTATCAGTTACAAAAAAAAGCAGATTTTTCTTAGATAAATACAATAATCAATCTAACTTCATCAAAGCTAGTTACCAGATTCAATAACTATTTTTTATTCTCAGGCCTTGTACTGATTTTTTGATCTAAGCATATACGTTATTGTCTCTTCGCAAATGGAATCACATTTTCTTTTCGGGTATTCAAACGGTATACCCCCATACCCGTTGTATGGAGTTCGCTGAAAATCCTATTATAAAAAAGAGTAGGCAACCAACTTAAATATTTTAAAACACTATGAAACGTAACAATTTATTACGAGCAATGAGCCTGGCAATCATGGCTATCAGCTTAACAATCTTAGGTGTAAATGCACAGACTTTCCCTGGTACGCTTGTTGTATCAAATGGTCAGCTTGATCTTTCATCTGGTGGATTTGAAAGAATCCAATTTACCAACGGAGATATCTTTGGAAATAATGGCAATTTTTTACAAATCAGAGGTAATGATCTTTTATCCTTAAATGCTTCGAATCAGCTTATCCTGGAAACATCCACTGGGGGATTTATAAGTTTGAGGGGACCTAGCGGAACATTTGTTGGAAATGCTTCATTTTTAGATCCAAATAATGTGGTTCAATTTGGAGTCAGAGCCATTGGAAGCAGAAATAATTTTGCTCTGTTAGAATCAGGTTCTTATGGTATAATCAACGATAATAGCTCTAAGTGGCTGGGTCTTGGAAGTGCTCCAGCTGGAGCAGGAGCCAGTGCCTTTGGTAAAAGAATCCAATGGGGGCAAAACTTTGCTGTTTTCAACCTCAGACAAAGTACATCTACTGACAGAGACTTGGTTGTCCAATGGGGTGGAACAACAGCCAACAACCAATTGCTGTTCGAATATGCTAACGGGCCTTTTGCCACTGCTACAAGAGTTATGCAACTGGAAAGTAACGGTAATGTAGGTATTGGCGCGACTCCTTCCGCTACCGACAGACTTCGGGTAAACGGCAGAATCAGGTTTGGCTCTGTCGAGTTTTTTGAAGATGGTGGCCCAAATGAAATAACTGCCGGAGGCGATCTCAGACCAGATATAGACAATGTTCGGGATTTGGGAACACCTACTTTTAGATGGGATGATGTATTTGCTACCAATGGAGTAATCCAGACATCAGACAGAAGAGCAAAGAAAGACATCAAATCACTTTCTTATGGTTTGGATGAAATAATGCAGCTGCGTCCTGTCACCTACAAATGGAAAAAAGATCCGGACAAAGGTGATCAGGTCGGCTTAATAGCCCAGGATGTTCAAAAGGTAATCAGCGAAATTGTCTATGACCCTAAAGTTGATTTGGTTGCAGATGAGGCTGGTGATATGGCCTTGAGAGAAAATGCTGACGAACTCAAACTGGGGATCTCCTACTCTGCATTGATTCCGGTTATTATCAACGGTATGCAGGAGCAGCAGGAAATTATCGAAGCTCAAAACAGCAGAATCAATGACCTTTTGACAGAGCTGACGGAATTGAAAAATACAATCAGTAGCCAATCCGGTCAATCTAATACAGAAAACGTTGATAGCAATGAAAAGCTAGAGGAGGCCAGAATGATTCAGAACAGTCCCAATCCGTTTAATGAATCAACAAACATTGAATATTACCTTCCGGAAAGTGTTACCAATGCAACACTATACATCTACAATATGAATGGAAGCCTGATATCGAAACATAAGCTTCAGGAAAGAGGTGCCGCTGCTTACACTCTAAAAGCGAAATCACTAAGTCCCGGTATCTACCTGTATTCCATCGTTGCTGATGATCAGGAACTAGGTGTGAAAAGAATGATTATCGAAGATTAATTGAGGTTAGCAAAACTCCGTTAAGTGTTAGGATTGTAAACGGGTGCCGGTCAGTTTGATTATCGCACCGTTTACATCCTTACCATCATTCATTCATTTGCAAGCGAACTACTTCAATTCCATTTTTCTGATTCCAATTTTAGCGGGCCAAATACGGTTGCTTTGTCGGAAGTCCCCGATTCTCAGGTTTCACCTAAACTGAAAAGCACTTCATTTCCCAAAATCGGTTATCCGCACATGATTTTTTTTAAAGGAAGAAGCCGAAAATCCTTATTCAAAAGAGTAGGCGACTAAACTAAATACCTATATTATGAAACGTAAAAATTTACTACGTCAGCTGAGCATGTTTGCAATTGCTCTGTGCCTGACTGCTTTTAGTGCCAATGCGCAGACCTTTCCGGGTACGCTTACAGTAACCAATGGAGAGATTGATATTTCTTCCGGAAATCCCAGTATCCAATTCAGTAATGCAAATATTTTTAGTGGAACTGTCGGTATTGGAAGTGCTTTATTTAGCATAAATGCTGATGTTATAATGAATCTAAATGCTGAAATAGGAATGACCCTGAGAACAACATCAGGAGCTATATCCTTGTTAGGCGGTACCGGTTCCTTTGCCGGAGGGCAGTTTTCAGACCCAAACAATGTAGTTCAATTTGGTGTCTCCGGGTTTGGCAGCAGAAATAATTTTGCATTACTTGAATCCGGGTCCTATGGCATCATTAATTCTACCAACTCTAAATGGTTGGGTCTTGGTAGCGCACCTCCGGGAGCAGGCGCAAATGTCTTTGGTAAAAGAATTCAGTGGGGAGAGAACTTCGCGGTGTTTAACTTGCGGGAAAGCTCTGCAACCGATAGAGACTTGGCAATCCAATGGGGTGGAACTACAGCCAATAACCAACTTTTCTTCGAGTATGCAAATGGCCCGTTTGCGACGGCTACCAGAGTAATGCAACTGGAAAGTAATGGGAATGTGGGTATTGGCGCAACTCCCGGTACTGCTGACAGACTACGGGTTAACGGTAGGATTAGATTTGGCTCTGTAGAATTTATTGAAGATGGAGGGCCATTTGAAATAACCGCCGGCGGTGATGTTAGACCCGATGTAGACAATTCAAGGGACCTTGGAACACCTACTTTCAGATGGGATGATGTTTTTGCTACCAATGGAGTTATCCAGACTTCAGACAGAAGATCAAAGAAGGATATCAAATCACTATCCTACGGACTGGATGAATTGATGCAACTAAGACCTGTTACTTACAAATGGAAAAAAGATTCGGATAAAGGCGATCAGGTGGGTTTAATCGCTCAGGATGTACAAAAAGTCATGAAAGAAATAGTGTATGATCCGAAAGAAGACCTTGAGCCGGATGAAGATGGTAATATGGTAGCTCCAAAGAACGCGGCAGAGTTAAGATTAGGAATCTCCTATTCGGCATTAATTCCTGTCATCATTAAATCGATCCAGGAACAACAAGCAGTCATTGTGGATCAACAGTCAACTATTGACGAGCAAAACAGCAAGATTACAAATTTACTGACTGAGCTGGAAGCGCTGAAAAGTGCCCTAGCTGAACAGACTTTCAATCCAGGAAATGGTGCCGGAGAGGAAACCGGACAGCTGGATCAGGCAAGAATGATTCAGAACAGTCCTAATCCCTTTAATGAATCCACAAATATTGCATACTATTTGCCGGAAACTGTTCAGGATGCTAAACTGTACATTTACAATATGAATGGCAGCCTCGTCTCAAAGCATAGACTCGATAGCAGAGGCCAGGCATCATATACATTAAAAGCAAAATCACTCAGCCCGGGCATTTACTTATACTCTATTGTTGCTGATGATAAAGAGCTGGGCGTCAAAAGAATGATTATCGAAGATTAATTCTACTACCAGGTATAGCTTACTGTTAGCTATACAAAAAATGAAAGGGTGCATAACGGATCGCTCCGATGCGCCCTTTCTAAAATTGAGTGAGATTTTTGACCGTTTATATTTTATTCTGAGGCTTTAATTTTCTTATAAGCCTTAGCAATTTTGGCCTGCTGCGCTTTAACATCAGTTTTAGATTCGCCTTCTTTTGCTTTTTGAAGACTGAGCACATAATATTCCAATGCTTTTTTAGGCTGTTCTGACTCCATGTAATAGTCTCCCATCACCTGTAAGGTATATTTGTTCTTTTGAAGTGATATTGACTTATCAATCCATTTTTTGGCTTCCTCCAGATTCGTGTGGTTTTCAAAACACGCCTCCGCAGAGCTTGCTAAAATATACCAATTGTCAGGAGCAGAAGCTACTGCCTCTCTCGCTTTGGAAATTACGTCAGGCTCACTAGATGCAAATGCTGAAGACTGACTAACTAAAACTAATAGTGCTAATACCGCACCCTTGATAAATGTTGTGATTGTTCTTTTCATTTTGAGATTTATTTTGAGATTTGCTGATCAGTATGTCCAGATTGATGCCAATTTTTGCAAATAATTGAAAATCAATTAGTTAAGTATTTTTTAACACTATTTAACATCAAAAACTGTTCAGAGACCTGACAGCTAACGATCAAAATCGAACACATAACCTTATCAAAATCTTTTCGTTAATCGAGGCTCATTAATTATCTTATGATAAAATTCAGACCATCATGCAACCTTAAACAGCTGATTTTCATCTTCTATTTGTTACAGACTAAAACTCAAAGAATATGAAAAAGCTCTACTCCAAATTGATAATTCTGGCTTTGCTAATCGGCTTATCCTTTCAATCATATGCCAATAATTCTGATGATGTTGAAATTCTCTCGAAAATTGTTGAAATCGAGAAGATACAGGAAATTTTAACCTCGGAAGCCAGCATAATCATCACCAACGGACTCATAAGCGACAAAATCCAGGTCTATATCGACGATTCACTGATTAGCCTGAAAAGTACTTCTTCGCCCGATGATTTCGGAACAATCAATGTTGAAAAATTCAAACACGACGGAAGCAGCGCCAAAATCTTAATGATCAATGAAAATGTCAAAATAAAAGTTAGGCTGATCAAAGAAAACGAAGTTTGGACAGTCAAATCCTGCTATGTAAAAAGTGGTGGTTCCATCTATGCATCGGTGAACTGGTAAAGAATTTCAAAATACTCAATATTTTCAAGGCCTTTCCGAAGGCCTTTTTTATTTCTCAATTATTAACTGATTCTGTCTGATCCAATAAAAGTGGTAGATACAAATTTCTACAATCACCTAAAATAACATTATAGTTATATTAATTATTCAAATAATTATGTTTAACAAAAATAAATACCTAAGTTTGATCAACCAACATTCATTTATCATGTACAAAGCATTACTTATATCATGCCTTTTCATCATCGCGGCATTTCACGCATCTGCACAAGACTCACTAGCCTCAGAACCTAAATTCAAAGAGGAATTACTCTTAAATAAATGGTGGACTTCCAATCCCAACCAAAACGGTGGAAGGAATGGCCTGAAACAGTATTTTAGAAATCTTGGAAAGTTCAAAACGATCGGCAGCAATTCCGGCAGCTGGGGCTGGGTAGACAAACAAGCTGGAATCATCTACATTGATTATGTAGGACAAAAATGGAGACAGAAGATCATTAAGCTCACTGACAAAGAGTTCGTTTATGAAAGAGGCGGTAAAACATATTATCTGAAATCCAATTAACCAAAAATACGGTTTTACACTTATCAAAATAGATGATACAGTTATTCACTGAAGCTTTGCAGTTTTAGTTTTTTTAAAAGGTGATTGGATTTAACTTAGTATTCTTGCTCAAGATTTATTTACAAAAAATAAAAACATGAAAAATTTACTCACTATTCTATCAGCTGTTTTATTTCTATGGAGCTGTGGAGGAAATACCAATTCTAATTCAACTTTTGAAGCAGTAGAAACAGAAGTACCGGCAGAGTCTGCACCCGAAACTGCAGAAGTAGTAATTGAAACAAAAGAAGCTGTCTGCATACTTAATAATTTACCTTTAAGAGCCACACCTGCTGACAAAGGCAAATGGCTGACAGGAATCAACCTGGGTGAAGTAGTTACTTTTATGGGTGAAGAAAAAGCCGATTCAGTCTCCAAAAAAATGTACTATAAAGTCCAGTTAACTGGCGGCAAAGAAGGCTGGTCCAGGGCAGATTTCATCGAAATAGGTGGAAAAGTAGGCGTATTTACTCAAGATACTGAAGTATATAAAAGACCTGATCTGTTGACAAAAGCGAACAAAAAGTATAGTCAGATGGATATCATCGCTGTGATTTCCACACAGGGAGATTGGTCTGAGGTAAAAGGAAAAAGAGGCGAAGGCAAGTATATCGAATCCGGTTGGGTGAAAGGGGCCAACATTTCCGACAAAGCCATTGACATAGCAACTGCAAAATTTGGTGTTGAGGCACTTTCAAAAGAAGGTCCCGAACAACAAATAGAAGCACTGAAAGAAGTGATCTCAAATGCTGATCTGGCAAATTCAGTATTTATTCCGATACTACAGGAAAAATTAAATGAATCTATAGCTGATGATGAAGCAATCGTAGAGGAAATAGTTGATTCGATGAATGATTCCACCGGCTTATAGTCCTTACAGAAGCAGGAAACTAAAAATGCCAGGCACTTGTGTCTGGCATTTTTATTAATAGAATTATTTCTCTCCCGTTAAGAATCTTATATCTTTGATAACATTGAAGTAATTTGAAAACCAAAGAAGATTCGCACATTCAATTGTTTATGAGAAATTTATTCCTTTCACTTTTGATCAGTCAGTTGATCATATTTTCAGTAAGTTCTCAAACAAAAGAAAAAAAGCCTTACGACCCTTATTCAGTAAAACTTAATGGAAACTATCTGAAAGGTTATTGGGAAGATACAAAAAGTGTTTACTCAGCACCATTTCGATGGAAAGCCAAAGACTGGTTAAAAACAACGGCAGTACTGGGAATTTCTACAGGTTTGTACTTTGGTGCCGATCAGCAACTAAAAGACTGGTCGCAAAGAGAAAAAAACGAAACGTCCGAAGCAATCTCAAAATCATTTGAAATATTTGGTAACGGTAGATATCCTGTTTTCACCACCGGAGCTTTGTATCTGGCCGGAGTGGCAATTAAAAAAGAGAAGCCCAAAAGAGTAGCCCTTCTGATTCTGGAATCTTACTTGATAACAGGAGTAACTGCACAACTTGCTAAGTTTCTAACCAGCAGGGAAAGACCCTGGTCCAAACTTCCGTACAACGTATGGTACGGACCAAGAATCAGAGAACCAAAAGCATCGTTTTTCTCGGGACACTCCAGTACTGTTTGGGCTTTTGCTACGGTTTTTGCAATGGAATACAGTGAAAAGAAATGGGTTGCTCCTCTGGCCTACACAATCGCAACACTCTCCTCTCTTTCCAGAATCCATGACAATGCTCACTGGGCATCAGATGTTTTCTTCGGTTCTGTAATCGGCTACTATATGACACGGACAATTGTCAGAAATCACACCAAAGATAATCGTACCAGTTTTTTCCCAGTAGTAGGCAATCAGGGGATGCAACTGGGCTTTGTGCATCAGTTTTAAATCAAAAAAGGATATCAGTTTGCCTAATATCCTTTTCACTTTCTTCAAGTTTTTATAAATATTGCTTCCGTCAGGCGAGTTGTTCCACTAACTCCTGATCTATTTCCTGATCTTCCTTCACTTCTTTAAATACATCAGCGCCATCATCTTTATAGATGTCATTAATGATATCAGCATACTTATCAAGGATGACTTTCCGTTTCATTTTGAGAGTAGCCGTCAGTTCTCCGGACTCTACACTCCACGGTTCAGATAAAAGTCTGAATTGTTTTATCTGTTCCCACCTTCCCAGGTTTTTATTCAATACTTCAAGTTCTTTTTCAAAAGCCTTTTTGACGTCTTTATTTTCCAATAACTCAGCATTATCTGCAACAAGTGTAAAATTCTTGCTGGCAATTTCAAGTGCTTTACTGAAATTGGGGACAATCAGCGCAGCAGGAAACTTCTTCCCGTCTCCAATCACCATCACCTGATCTATTAACATCGATTCTTTCAGCTTATTCTCACTTGCCTGAGGTGCGATATACAGACCACCAGAGGTTTTAAACATTTCTTTCTTCCGATCTGTAATGCGCAAAGTACCATTATTGAGCTCGCCTACATCACCTGTATGGAACCAACCGTCCGTGATTACTTCTCCGGTCAATTTATCATTTTTATAGTAGCCCATCATCACATTAGGGCCTTTTACAAGTATTTCACCATCCTTGGCGATCTTCACCTCCACGCCATCGATAGGCTTTCCTACGGTACCTACTAAAGGGGCGTCAAGCGCGTTAGCCGAAACAATAGGAGAAGTTTCAGTGAGTCCGTAACCCTCAAGCACTTTGATTCCTGCAGCCCAAAAAACCCTGATCAATCGGGGTTGCAAAGCAGCTGCACCACATTGAATTTGAACAAGGTTACCTCCCAGGGCTTCTCTCCACTTGGAGAAAACTAATTTATCCGCCAGACCCAACTGCTTTTTGTAAATAGCACCCATCTTGTCATTAGGACTATATTTTAGTCCCAGACTTACAGCCCAATTGAAAATACTCTTTTTGACAGAACCCAATGCACTGGCTTTGGTAAGGATTTTATCATATACCTTTTCAAGTAGCCTTGGAACCGTATTGAAAACATGAGGTCTGGCCTCTTTTATTTCCTCCCCGATCGTTTCCATACTACTGGCAAAGTAGACAGACCCACCCGCATAGAGATAGTAATAAATCATAGACCGCTCAAAAATATGATTCAGCGGAAGGAAACTAAATGCATTGAATTTTCCCTTGGTAACATTGGTAAAGTTATCGCAGGAGCGCACGTTAAAGACGATGTTTGCATGAGACAACATCACCCCTTTTGGAAAGCCTGTTGTTCCCGACGTGTATATAATGGTTAAAAGATCGTTCTCTTCAACGTTATCTCTGTATTTCTGAAGCAGTTCTAAATGTTTTTCGGTGTAAGTCAAACGTAGCTTTTTCCATGACTCGCATGAATCTATTTGCTCAAAGGAGTAAATAGGAATTTCCGTCATGCCTTCACAGGCCTGCGATACTTTATCATATATTTCGTCATTAGAAACAAAAATCATTTTCACCTGAGCCTGATCAAATATGTACTGATAGTCACTTACGCGAATATTAGGATAGAGCGGTACTAACACTGCGCCAATCTGTTGTACTGCGAGATCAACATAAACCCATTCAGGTCTGTTTTCAGAAACAATGGCGACTTTATCTCCTTTTTTGATTCCCAACTTTAGTAGCCCAAACGAAATCTGATTGGTAACTTTTACAATGTTTTCAGTGCTGATCGCACTCCATTCGCCATCTCTTTTAAAATTCAGACTGCGTGATAGTGGGTATTGAGTTTGCTGGTAGTGTAAAAAATCAAAAGTTCGTTTCAGTTCCATAGCCTTCTTTTTTGATTATTTTCAAGTAATACAAATAAACACAAACAAATGTCTTACCCCTATATAATAGTGGTCGAAAGGGCATATTAACATGATAAGCTGGTAATAAGTGTCTTAAATTGAAATTGTATTTTGAAACAATTGTTTAAAACCGCCTAATAATTTAATAAATTTTCAAAATATAATTAGCAGCTGACAAAAGATTATTTGTCACATAGTCTGCAATTTCATCATCGTGTCCATCTACCTGGATAGTTTTTAAGCCCATTTTGATTGCAGGAACCAGATCACGTTTTTTGTCCCCAATCATCCAAGATTGCGAAACATCTACATCAAATT
>JBCBHL010000217.1:0-12680 GCA_038525605.1 Bacteroidota bacterium | reverse complement strand
TCTATTATTGGTTTCATTATTTAAAAAGCAATCAAGTCACACATAAGTAAAAGTATTGTGAAGGACTAATTTCGATTTCTGGCAAAATGATGGGGTTAGCTGCAGGACTAAGATTGTTAAAAACAGATATTTCATATGTGTGACTTGATTGCTTTTTAAATAATGAAACCAATAATAGACATTTAAGTTTGAGAAGGTTGAAATAGAAACTGCTGAAAGTTAGAGATAAAGTTTAAATGGTCTTCAGTTGGCTCAACTTTTCTATCCATAACTTAGGTTGATTGACAATGAAGTGATACCTCTCTTTTTCAAGAGTAATGATATTCAGTTTGTTTTCGATTATTCCGGCAGTTTTACCAACTTTCATATGCTTGATCGACGGGTAGGGGAGGTGAATTTGTTCTTTTTCTGTATTTCTGAAAATCATCCTTGAACCAGTCAGGAATATCTTACCACCTAATACTGCATTTCCATTAATCAGGCTGGCAGGGCCTTCAATCATTATTGCTTCGTTTTCATCCAAATCAGGTGTGATTCCTAAGGTGTTTTTCATACCTGACTTACTCATTGTATGTGCAAGGAAATCAGGGAACACAAATCCAAAAAACAGCGCCAGTACCAATATCAAAAGTGGGCCAGCTGCGCTGAAAAACAGATCTGCCTCAACAAATAGATCAATAACAACAATAAGAAGTGAGTACACTAATGCAGATGCAATAGTGATCACTATTTTGGATTTCAAGTTCAGCCTGACAGGTTTCGTCGCTATTTCCATGATAAATTTTTCCTTTGTCGAATACTGTAAAACAATCCTTCCGCAATTTAATGGGTATTTCTGCTAAGGTTCATAAGATTTGATAGGCAATTATGTTTGTAATAGTTTTAAATGATAAAAAAGCAATTTGCCGGAAGTAGTGGTCAGTGAATTTTCTGGTCTGGCACCAGTTTTTTTAGTGATGACTGCTTCTTTAGAAATAAATCATTCACTCGTAAACTTCATTGTGACATCTTAAGTAGTTTTTCCAATACATCAGTTGGTACCCAGATACTCATGTAAGGATCAAGTTGTTTTTTATAAACAACAAATTGCCACCTATCTTCTTTGATAGCGATCAATTCTTGTTCTTTGTATAAAACAATAGTGTTTTCATCTTCAGAAAAAGAGTAGTTTTTCTGGTATTGTTTTTTGAAATAATCTCTAAAACTAAGATTCTTTTCTTTGCTGATATCATCATTTAACCTGAGATGAGTTTCAGCTGCGTACCTGATCAAACAATATTTGATTCCATCCTTCTTCAAGATTTTTGTCATCAATCGGATGGTTGAGTTTTTCACCTGCAAAGTCAGGTTTTCGTTCTCTTCTAGCTGCTTAAATTGCTTTTCCAGTTGAGCCTTTGGAACATATTGCAGGAAGTCATCCCGGTAGTAATCAAAAGCCTGATCATATTGCTTCTCTTCCAGGAAACTGCGGTATTTATAAAATACTATTTCCAATTCAGCTTTATCAGTCGACTGACTGTAGGCCGGAAAAATAATGATCAGCAGTAAAAGAATAGATGCTCTCAATTTGATAATGAGTAAAAACAATTTATACTTATGGAATGTCATATTTCAGGTTTCTGGTATCATCAGTATAGAAGAATGCAAAATTATCTCCCATCTCTTTCCAACTATCGATAGCTTGATGCTTTTCATTGGTTACATCCTCCCATGCAATGCGCATCTGTCTGGCGCAGGTCATTGGTGTAACATTTCCAATACCTGTTCCAAGCCCGGGAATTGCAATGGATTTGATGCGACTACTTGTCTTTGAGCCATCTGATAATTCTCCGTATTTAATTAACAACAAAATAGCACGCATCGCGAGGTAAACATTAGGTGTTCTGGTGATTGTCATCGGATGACGCATCGTAGGTGCTGAGATCAGGAATGGAAACAGCTTGTTTTCAGTCGTTACGATTTCAGCCTGACCGACCAGTAGTTCACCAAAATACTTCTTTCTGATAACTTCCTGTAGTTTTTTCTCAATGTGCCATCCCAGGTGCTTTGAAATAGCAAAATCAATTCCTCCATTCATGTAGCCATAACTATTTGCGGGACTAACGATTGCGTCACAAGGGTGATTAAATATGGAATCATTGCAGACTGTAACTTCTGCTACATTTTCAAATACCGTTTTCCATGCATCTGTAATTTTAGAGTTCGTATCAATTAGTTTTATAATCATATGTTCAAAGATAGCAACTGTCTGTTTATGAATAGCTGAAAGATCACAGAAGGCTTAAGAATGCAATCGGTTATTGACAATCAAGCGATCGCATAATAGTGATCACTACCCGGATAATTTTTATCGAAAATAATAAACTGTAATTCCGGTAAAACTGATAACTTCCCAATTTGGTAATGATGATGCATTTAGTTACTTATAAACACTATGATTTTTGATAGTCAACATCATAATCAATAATCTAATTCTACAAAGTTTCATGAAGAACTACCTAAATCTAATTGTACTGCTTTCTGTTCTGTTCGCTTGTTCGGTAAAAGAGAAAAAATCTTTTAAGAAGTACGGAGGAATGCTTATCTCTATCCAGCTAAAATATGAACATCCAACATTTAAAGAAGTTCTTAAAAACAGGCTGGATTATTTTACCCGGATAAATTCAATGACGTATTCCACATCGGAGGCTGATGATATATTGAAAATTTCATTTCCGACTTTTCTATCAGAAAATCAACTGACAAACCTGCTGCTGGCTAAGGGTGAATTCTCTATCACGGTAGAAGATTCGGTGTACTTCAATAATGACGTGGTTGAAAAGGTATTTTTGGACTATGGAGGATTGGCATTTAATGGCAAGCCATTCGTCACTGTTGATTTTAAAACATCATTTCACAAGGATTTTGAGAACTTTACCATCAATCGATTAAATCAATATATTGAAGTAAGAGTAGATACCACTGTTGTCATGACCCCATTAATTGCAGATAAGATCACTACGGGTGGTTTTAGTATTTCTGTTGCAGACTCAAAGGATTTAAATACAGATATAACTGCTGTTAGTTTAATGTTTCCCCATCAGCAAACGCCCACTTCAGAAATTGTGAACAGACAATTGTTTTTGCTGTCGAATGACAATCAGCCTGTAGAAATATCAGCTGAAGTGTCTTCTTTGTATGAAGAAGCCAGGGCAATCATTATTAAAAATAAAGACCACTTGTTATCAGATTTAAAATCAGCAGGAACAATTGATCAGCTAACGATAAAGGGCGAAATAGATGCTTTTATAGCAAATGATTTGTCTGGTTATCTGGCATTAACTGAAATAACGAAAGTTGATCAGTTGAAGCAATCATTTGACGAGCTTAAAAAAATGATGTCGCAATATGAGGCTAAAATTGAAATGATGGAGTTGATTGAATCCATCAATGAATTGTCAGGAGTCGATTTGATTGATGTCAGGTAAGTTTTATCAAATATGAATAGGTGAAATGGGCCTGGAATTATGGGTTTTGATGCGTTCGTACAATGTAATTGTTAAAGGAGGAAAAGCAGTTTTTATAGCTTGAGAAATCACTTCCATGATCAGTTATTAACATAATAGGAACTTATTAAACCCATTTTGTCAATTAAGACGTATGATTAATAAGGGTAAAAAGCTTTTGCTCAATTATCGACTTCTAATCAAAATTGATCAATCATGTCATCAGAGAAAACTAAATATTCATTTAAACTAGATAGTTATTTTCCTCCCAATTTCTACGCGCTTGGAATTTTCGGAATTATTGCAGGGCTTACAATGATATTCTATTTTGATTCAAACCTCTATGGGGTAATCCTGCTGTTAATCTCACTTCCGTTTTGTTTTACCAGCAAAGGCGTTCGAATTAACTTAAAGAATAAAACCATCAAAACCTTTACAAGTATATTGGGAATTGAATTTGGAAATTTATCACCATATCGACAATTGAAAGAACTTAGACTAAAATCAGAAAGAATTAGCCAAACAATGAACTCCAGAGGAAGCTCTACTACACTCAGATACACAGAATACACGATCGTATTGATTACAGACTCTGATCGCTATGACCTGGATTCAGCAAAAAAAAGAGACAAAATAGTCAGGAAGATAGAATCTCTGTCCGGGAGATTAAAGATTCCAGCCATCGTTTAGATACCGAAAACTTGTGAAGAAACTCGTAATCCAATTGTTTAGCTCTAAATCAGAAATAGGCTTTATTTTTCTACAACTTCCTTCAATGAGCTATTATGAACATAATTACAATTATAGAGGTTTTATAGATATGAACAGCAAGATCATCTTTATCCCCATGCTACTTCTTTTTTTATTGTCTTCCTGCAACGAAGAAAGCGAGGAGCCCCGAAGTGTAGAAGTTGAAAGTTTTATAAATGAAGTTGTGGATATCATGGAAACTAATTCCATCAACAGGCAAAGCATCGACTGGGAAGATTTCAGAGCACAGGTACAGGCGAGCGCTGCAGGGGCAAGAAATACGAACGGAACTTCGGACGCCTTGCGACTGGCTTTAAGATTGCTGGGAGACAATCACAGTTTTATCTTTTGGCAGGGAGGTGGAATATTGTCAGAAGCAGTATTGGACTGTGATCCTGTCAGTTACGCTGTTGTGAATACACCGGACAACATTGGTTACATCAGGGTGCCGTTCTTTACGGGGAACGACAAGGCTGAAACAGAGGCATTTGCGCAGGGGCTTCAGAATCAGATCAGGAATGCTGACAGCGAGAATACAATTGGCTGGATAGTGGATCTAAGAGGCAATACCGGAGGAAACATGTGGCCAATGCTGGCCGGAATAGGACCAATTCTGGGTGAAGGCATTGCGGGCTATTTCATATCTCCCGATGATGTGGAGACCGAATGGTCTTATGCCAATGGAGCCTCGCTAATTGAGGAGGAGGTTCAGGTACAGGTTTCGAATCCTTATGAGTTAATTAATCCTGATGTGAAAGTGGCAGTACTGCAGGATCGGGCTGTCAGTAGTTCAGGGGAAGCTATCGCAATAGCTTTCAGAGGCAAGTCCAACGCGCAAAGTTTTGGTTCGCTTACCTGTGGGATTGCTACTTCAAATTCTGTGTTTCCGCTTTCAGACGGATCTACATTGATCCTGACTACCGCATTCATGGCTGATAGGAATAAGTCCAAATACGGCAATCCTGTAGAGCCGGAGCAACCTACCAGTCAGGCGGTAATTGTGGAACTTGCCATTGACTTTATAGAAAATTGATGATCAAAAATTCTCGGTAGTTCCAACTCTATTTTTTAGTCTATCCCACAGATAATTGTGAGTGATTTCACCTTATCCATGTTTTGCTGGAAGGCACAGGTAAATCATTTGCAAAATGCTTTGATAAAAATTACTTTTAGTAGCTTAATTAGCAACTAACATTGAATTAAATACATGCTTAGACTCTTATCCATTCTGTTTTTCATCATTTCATTTACATCCTTCGCGCAAGAACGTGCAATGCTTATTGTTGACGTTGATACACCCCCCGAGTTTCCGGGAGGGATGGCGGTTTTTAGTGATTACATCAAAGATCATTTGAGGTATCCTGAACAAGCGATGAAATCCGGGATAGAAGGTAAAGTGTTTGTGGAATATACCGTAGAAAAAGATGGCAAACTCTCGGGAGTCAGGGCATTGAAAGGACTAGGCTATGGATGTGATGCAGAAGCGGTTCGCATTTTTAAGGGAGTTCCTAATTTCTTACCGGGATTTAAAGGAAGCGAAGCGGTCCGTGTCAGGCAAATATTTCCAATCGTCTTTGCTTTGGATCCTGGAAACCCCTTTAAGTTACCACCAAAACCTGCTTATGTGTATCGACCACCCGCAACCACTATATCGAAGGTGTTGGAATCTCCGGAAATCACAGAGTTGTCGATGGAGTTTAAGGGCATTTCACAACTAGATAAAGAAATTGCCAATGCTACTCAGTTAAGTTATCTGAATCTCACAGGAAACCGACTGAGAAGCCTTCCGGACGAAATGGGCGAATTAGTCAATCTGGAGGCATTGTTCCTCACCTTCAATCAATTGAGTGAATTACCGGATTCTTTTCGACAATTAAAGGCTTTAAAAACTATCTACCTCGATAAGAATAAAATCGACAGGTTTCCGGATCAGTTGTTTGAATTGCAAAATCTGGAAATGATTGATATTTCTAATACGAATATTGTGGAGTTGCCTCTGAGAGTTGCCGACATGCCCAATCTGAAAACGATTTATGCCCGTGGAACGATAATTCCCAATGATCAGATCGATCGGATCCGGGAGATTAATCCCGGGATAAAGATTTTGAAGTAAGGTAACAACTAAGTAGAGGTCCTATTTAAGTTGCCTACCACGTCATAGCCTTACTTCGCCCCTGGCTGCAGAAGATATCGCACGGAGATGGATGAATTGCTACTTTTAATAGATTCGAAACATCGACAAAGTTTATAATCCCGACTTATAGAGTCGGGGCAATCTCATGTAGTCATGGGTAAAACGTAAGATTGCTTCACCAGACAAAAAAGTTGGGTTCGCAATAACGTTAATTTGCTGATTTGCTCAGTTTTTACAGACTGAGTAGTTCAATAGTCCGATGGGTAAAAAAATGCTCTTTTAACATTTCCAGATAATTGCGCTGTGAGAGCGCCGAAGTAATCAAAAGATGCAGGGAATCCTATACCCAGATAAGGGAAAGAATGAAATAATTCCAATTGAAATTGGTTATATTGTATGTGACCAAAGACACCTCTATAAATTGATTAGCATTAAAAGGAGTATACTATTTGTATTATTATTTCAGCTTGTTCTGATAGTTAAAGCTCAGAATAAAGAGGTTGAAGTGGAAGCACTGAAATTGCTGGAAATGTACGATCCGATGGGGCACTACATTCTGTCAGAAACGATCAACGCGCCTTCCAACTACAATTTTGATGGTCAGAAGATGTTTTTAAGCGGGTCCAAAAAGTTTGCCAGGTATATTCAGGGGAAAGAAACGGATGACATCATACAAAGTCTCAATACAGTCGTTCACGAAATGACTCATGGCTACAGTCACAAGCTCACTTACAAAATACTTAAAGAAATGGGAGAGCAACCGGATTTTAAAACTCAGTATCTGGCAATCCCTATCTCGGAAGAAGAAAGTATCTTAATTACACAGACTGAAACATTTTCATCAAAAAAACTTGCTGAGGTCATTCCTGATGCGTTGAAAACCTTTCGATTCAAAACGTACATTAAGTCTAAAAATCCTATTTTAAGTACACAGCAATCGGGAATTTATGGTCTCCTTAATGAGTTCTCAGCCTATTATCATGGAACCAGAGCATCTTACAATACCTTTCAATATTATACGGGTAAAGCAGAAATTACCAATCAAGACTACCTCGACTATCTCAGCGATGTAAATAGTACACGAAATGCTTACTTGGAGTTTAAATACTACATTTTGCAGTACCTGATTTATGCAAAAAAACACAATAGAACAGTCTATAATGGAGTGATTGCTAATGAAAGATTCAAAGACGCTTTTCGAAAAATAGATGCTCTGTTTTCTCAGTTGCAAAAAGACTACTCTGACCGGAGGAAAGAAATATCTGATTTATTGACTGAAAAAGGCATTCGGGTTCACTATGATGACGATGTTGACTGGATAGGTACCTCAGGGGTTGGCAGTTTTCAGGATGAGTACAATGCGCTAAAAACAGAACTTGAAAAACAGATATATATCAACTTGTTGAATGATTTAGGTAGTCAATCAGGTAATTAATTAGTAATATTGAGAGCAGGCTGAATACCAAATCAGTTGATGTGAAAATCAGAACTAAAAAATGCCAAAAATGAATCATTGGAATGCAATCATATTCAAAACTGGTCTGACTATGCTGTTCATCAGTTGTCTTTTTAATAATTTATCCGGCCAAAATATCAAAAAGGAAAAAATGGCCGAACTCAGCTTTATGATTGGCGACTGGATAGGGACATCAACTTCCTATTCTGATGGTTCCATCACACAACAAGGTCCTGCTTTTGAGAAAATAGCCTACAAGTTAGACGGTGAACTGATCACAGTAGATCTTCATTCCACATCATTGCAGCTACATACAGTGATTTACTATGAACCACAAGATGAAACTTATTACTACTGTTCATTTTCCAAAAGACGGGCCGGGAAGTTTCGTGGAGAAGTGAAAGACGGCAAGTTCTGGGTTTGGTTCAGCGATACCTACAGATTGGTTTTTCAGCAAACTCCTGAAGGAGAATTTATGGAATACGGCGAGACTTTGAAAGACGGTAAATGGTCAAAGAGCTTCAAAGATGTTTTGACGAAAGCTCCCTGAGTTCTACCGTCGATACTGATTGTCAATCGTTAGAAGAAGGTGGAATTTTGCCAATCGTTCTTTAGTTACTTTGTAGGTGAAATATGTAATTTTGAAGCACGTTAAATGATAAAGTAATGAAACTAAAGATATTTAGTCTGATACTATTTCTTTTTATCAGTACAGTTTCGTCATCTTCGGATCACCCGTTAAAGCTCACAGCATCTTTAATCGAGTACGATGTGCAGGAAAAGAGTTTTGCCATTGAATGCAGGGTTTTTATCGATGATTTTGAAAATACAATCAATCGGCATAGTTGGGATGTCAATAACCTGACAGAGGATGATATTGCAGAAATTGAGCAATATTTCAATCAATACTATCGCTTCACGCATAACTTCACTAAGCTATCCATGAAGTATCATAAATCTGTTGTATTTGGTGTCAATAATGTATTGAGCATAGAGTTTTTAATTGATGGTGTCGCATTAAGCGAAGGCGATGATTTGTTTATTGAAAATGAACTGTTTTATAAGCAATTTGGAGTGGTACAATCCAATAAAATGACAGTACGTATTCAACCATTTGTAAAAGAAGATTTTTTTGAGGCAAATCAGAAACAGTTTGTAATTCACTATAAACTCAGGTAAAGAACATAATGAAAGGTTTAGGTACTTTTTTTGGAAATGGATGGGAGCATATTGTAGATATCCAAGCTTATGATCATTTGTTATTTGTCATGACGTTGTGCGCTGCATTTAAATTATCTCAATGGAGGCAAGTGCTGGTAATCATCACAGCTTTTACGATTGGACACAGCGGAACATTGATCTTAAGCGCTCTCGACATAATACCAGCTGATTCACAATTGATAGAAACCTTAATCCCTTTCACAATTATGATAACAGCCATTACGAATGTCATAGATTATGGAAAAGAAGGTAGGTTTTCAGACGCAAAGGTAAAGTATGGGATTGCTCTTGCATTTGGTCTGATACATGGCCTGGCGTTTGCGAGTGATTTTAAATTTATGTTGTTCGACGATAGCATCATCATGCCATTGTTCATGTTTAATGTGGGCATTGAAGTTGGACAGTTATTCATAGTGTTGTTGTTCACAATTCTGTTGATCATTTATACGAAAGTAATTCGTGGAGCGCATGAAAAATGGAATTTGTTCATATCAGGTGCAGGATTCGGCATTGCAGCAACGATTTTTTTAAATGCAACTGTAGGATAATTGCTCACTAATTTAACATCGCTTTCAGATTTAGCTTTCCCGTCGCTTCTCAAATACAAATTCATCAGCCAAAGAACGCAGAGTAAATTGTATTGGTCTTAGATCAATCAACAAAATTTGTCTAAATAGGGTTTGCTGAAAAAGTCTCAGGTGAACCAGATGCAAGGCGGTCGAATGAAGATGTATATGAATACTTCGATTGAGACCAACGAAGTATACGGTTTATCTGAGGCTAAGCCAAAAAATCTGACTTGTTAGATTTTTAAACTGCATGGAAAATAAGGTTTCATACTCAAACTTCTTGCACTTGCTGAAAAACGAAAACCTACCTAGTGTTTCAGAATGAACTTACAGGTTGATTTTCAGTAAAATTGCTGTTTTTCAGCAGGCCCTAAATAAAATCAAAAACACCTGTTGTTAAAATCTACATTTACCTCTAAGTTAAAACATAGCATTTGATAGGTACCTTTACCCTTGATTAGCTTCTATTTGGCGTAGTTGATTCATTTTCTCAATTAAGTCCCCTTTGATAGCCACAACTGCTGGTTTAGGTATTCCATCTTCATCAAATGGCCACTTACTCGTAGGGTTGGCCAGGTCTTTCGTCTCTTCTCCAGGATGTTGTACACTAAGGAACAAAGTCTTACCATCGGGTGAAAACCATGGACCTGTAAGCTCCGCATCCGTCGGAGCGGTGACTACACGGATGATTTTACCCTGGTCTTTTCCGTACCGGGGTATCACAAACAAGCTATTGTTTTTGAAGGGCATATAAGGACCATTTTCCTTATTCATGGAGCTTCCGGATATGTCAGTAGTCATCCATAGGTTGCCGGATAAATCAAAGGCGAGGTTGTCGGGACAGGAAAAGCCATTTTCTTCCCCACCAGCCAGATAGGTGGATGATTGAAAGGTTAAGGCATCAAACTGTCCGTCTGTTTCATCTATTTTTAGGATTGATCCGTGAAAATCAATTTTACTTTTATTGTTAGTGAGAGAAACTAAAACATTACCTGTGATGGGATCTATTTCGATGTCCTCCGGTCTGTTCAGTTCAGTGGCGCCAAGTATTTTAGCTGCCTCCCTGACACGCACAAGTACTTCTGTCTGATTTCTAAATCTTTCCTGCAATGCTGGCTGCTTTTCCCAGTCCAGTGAAAGCCACTTACCATTGACAGTATCTGCTACATATAAAGTTCCTTCCTTCAGAGAGCGAGGCTTGCTGGAGACAAATTTATACAGATGTTCACTGTTCCTGTCATCTCCGGAGTAGGCTACTACACGCTTATCTGCCAGCTCATACATGGTACAACATTCATGTGAAAATCTCCCAAGCGCAATGTGCTTCTGAGCTGTGCCATCCTTTGGGTTAACTTCTACTACCCAGCCATAATGTTCAGGAGGGTAATCGTAATAAGCTTCCCAACCGAGTCTGCTGGGGATTTTTGATTTTTGGTTGTTTTCGTCATAGACGGATTCGCCGAAGCAGGTATCATAATTTTCTTCACAGGTGAGGAAGGTATTCCAGGGAGTGATTCCGCCGGAACAATTACTATTGGTTCCAATGGCTACTGACTTACCTTCTATCGGTTCATCCCAGTTGAGTTGAATAGGTGTTTGGCTTGTAAGCCTTCTGTTATGTGGATCGTTGGGAACTACATTCCAAACTCCATCTTTTTCCTTTATCCTGACAATGCTACCGCCAACGGCATACATTTCTTTGTCAATCTGCTCTAAAGTTCGATGTGCAGCAGGATCATCATAATCCCGGTAATTGAAGTCTGAAACAAAAAGAGGATTGATATATTCGTGATTGACCCACAACAATCCATCATCAGGGTTATCCTGATCAAAAGGGATGTAGCAGGTAAAATCATTATTGAAACCAAAAGTGTCTTCGTCTGAGATTTGATCACCCCATTTGATGATTGTGTGATAATTTAGCCCATCGGCGAGCAACAAATTATCTGCCGCAGAAGGTTCAATGCCTTTCACAACAAAATCTTTTAAAAATTTGAGCCGCTGCTCATCTATTTTGCTAAACGATTCATTGGGTGAAGAGGTATTACCACAACCGGAAAGGAAAGGTGGTAAAACAGTTGCGCCTAAACCGGCTTTTCCTAAAAATGAGATGAATTTCCTGCGGTTATACATATTTAGACATTTATCTTTTTTGAAATTCTAAAGTATCTGCGTTCTATATACAATAAACTATCTTAAGTAGCAGATTTTATCAATTTGCGTAATAAAAATATCAACTAAAAAAGATCAGAGTAAATGGATGAATATCAGCCATCTATTCCGACCTTATACACAATTGGTTATTCTACCGTAATCACCCCTTGTGTAAGTAATATGTTTTATTCGACGCTTTATTTTTTATTCCAAATATAATAAAGTAGCTGTTTGTGGAGTCATCACATGTCCAAAATTTCCTGGTAATCTTACATCCAAAGATGTGCATAAAATATTAAGCCGATAGTATTCAAAGTATTAACCTTCATCTTATTGGCTTATATGTCAACCAATGGATCAAAAAATACTTTTTATGCAGGAGATTCATCAGTTGAAAGATCGTTTCAACATAAAAGCAAATCAAATGGCAGTAGCGAAAGAGAAAAGATTTTAATGCCTGGATTAGCTTGAAAATTATCTAATAAATCAGCGCGATAAAATAAAGGAACCTATCAACTAACAGGTTATCAGAAAGTATTAAGGTCGATAATATCAAAGTTTCTTGT
This sequence comes from Bacteroidota bacterium, assembly GCA_038525605.1. Classification (GTDB taxonomy): domain Bacteria; phylum Bacteroidota; class Bacteroidia; order Cytophagales; family Cyclobacteriaceae; genus JANSWY01. Next base: position 345 of record JBCBHL010000217.1, on the reverse strand, counting down.
ATCGAAATAGTCATCAAGACCGTAATCGGTGTTAATAACGATACCTCCCAAAAGTACTACCGTGTCCACATGAAATTCATTTTTACAAGACTTTAAAAGATCATATATTTTCTTGTTAATAATTTCATAGGCAGCTTCTGTAATCGCCTTCTGAGGGTTGCCGCTACTTAGGATTTGATCTCTGTAATCCAGCAGGCTTTCCTCTAGTTTCATTTGTTGATAGTCATCATCATTGATCACAGGTGAATATTGCTCATCCCGAATTCTATCCAATGCCAGCATCAAAGCTCCGCAGGAATCTCCTGTTTCTTCCTGACGCGGTCTGTACATTTTGCCCAATTCGCC
>JBCBHL010000216.1:0-12695 GCA_038525605.1 Bacteroidota bacterium | reverse complement strand
GAAAAGAAAAATGTGATAAAAGCTAGGGGTTATACTTTCAAAACTGTAAGGTTATTATTGAGTTGAGATTCGTTAAGTAAGCCTGTGCGGAATTAGATTCCCTCAGGCTTTTTTATTGTCCGCACACTTGTCATCAATTAAATAGGAACTGACAAACCTGATAAAGTAAAAGGTCGTTTTCAAAAACATTGAAAACGACCTCATTTTTACATAAACCAGAAGCTTTTAATAATCTGTATATCCCACCTCTCCCGGTGTGTAAAAAGTGTCCATATTTGGTTGAACCAATTCAGAGTTGTTTTTGAATTTCTCTATCAAATCAGGATTGGCAATAAAAGGACGCCCAACATAAGCCAGATCTAGTCCATCATCCAATACTTTTTCAGCGTCATCAGCAGATTGCACGTTTCCACCAGCAATAACGGTTCCATCAAATGCATTCTTAATTTTCACCTTGATATCTTTTGGGAACTCAGGAGCGCCCATTCCTGTATGATCTACCAGATGTATATACGCAATTCCGATTTTGGAAAGTTCCTGTGCAAGATAGATGAACAACTCTTCCTGATCTTCAAAATTGAATGCCATTTCGTTAAACACACCATAAGGAGAAAACCTGATACCTACTTTATCGCTACCTATTTCATCTGCTACTTTCTGCGCTGTTTCAATGATGAATCTTGCTCTGTTTTGATAATCTCCACCATAAGAATCTTCTCTTTTGTTACTGGAAGGATTTAAAAACTGATCGAGCAGATATCCGTTTGCGCTGTGTAATTCCACTCCATCGATACCTGCTTTTATCAATCCTTTTGCAGAGTCTACATACTCTTTTTGTGCCTCTTCTATATCTTGCAAAGACATCTCCTGTGGCGTTTCATGACCTACCATTCCCTGCTGGTCAGTATACATCTCACCAGGCAAATGTTCTGCTGATGGTGCGATAACCCTTGCTCCTTCTGGTAAATTGAGTTTTGCCGTTACACGACCTGTGTGCATTAATTGAACAAAAATAACCCCATTCTGCTCGTGAACGCCTGCTGCCACTGCTCCCCAACCTTCGAATTGCTCATCGGAAAATGCACCAGGGATTCGTGGATAACCTAATCCATTAGGCGATGGAGATGTTCCTTCTGTGACAATTAGTCCTGCCCCCGCTCTTTGCGAATAATAGGTTTTCATCAACTGATTTGGAATATTATTAATAGCCCTGCTACGGGTCATTGGCGCCATTACAATTCTGTTTTTCAAGGTAAGATTACCTAACTTAAATGATTCAAATACTTTCATTATAGCTTTTTGTTATTAATTAGTTGGTTAAAGAAACTATTATTAGTCACTAAAAGTTACTATTATAAAGATTATCTTTGAATTTAGTGGTAACTTAGCGGTAACTATTATGGCAAGAAAGCTTATTGACAATCCACATGGATGCGGAATTACGCATGCGATGAATATAATCGGAAACAAATGGACACCAATTGTTGTCTACACATTATCCGATAAAACGCTCAGATTTGGAGAGCTGGCAGCACGCATTGATAAAATCAGCAGGAAAGTGCTCACAGATCAATTGAAGGAATTGGAAACCGTCGGTATAGTCAAAAGAGAGTCCTTTGCTGAGATTCCTCCAAGGGTAGAATATTCACTAACTCAAAAAGGTCTGGACCTGATTCCCATATTAAATCAACTTTGTTATTGGAGTAAAGACGTTGAACTTAAAGTAGTTGAATATTGATTTGAAGGCTGGGAAAACATCAAAATGCCAGTCAAATAGGTCATTCATTTCTGTTGAAAACCGTCAGGGAAATCTGTTTCGCAAATCATCAAAGAAGCTACACTAAAAATTCCGACAGAAGAAATCTCTGAATTTTATTGAAATATTTTTCAGTTAACCGTAATAAATCGGATATTTCGGTATACCTATATGAAAACTTATTTAAATAATTCAAAGAAACATGAAAAGGATTTACTATTTCTCACTATTAATTGCTAGCCTATTAACTTTCTCAGCCAGTGCGCAAACGGCTGATGAAATCGTCTCTAACTATTTTGAAAATACAGGAGGTTTGGATGCCTGGAATTCAATCAAAGCATTGAAGTACGAAGGCGTTATTAATTTCGGCGGCACAGAATTACCAATGACAATGATTCAGTCTACCGATGGAAAACAAATGGTAAAGGCTGATGTTCAGGGAGTTTCATTTTATCAGGCAGTATTCGATGGCGAAACATTGTGGGGTACTAACCAAATAACCATGAAGGCTGAAAAAAAAGACGCTGAATCTACCTCCAATACTAAATTGGATATGAATGACATGGTAGATCCACTTTTGAACTATAAGAAAAAAGGATATACTTTAGAGTTAATTGGAAAAGAAACTATCGATGGCACAGAGACCTTCAAATTAAAATTGACTACAGAGCCCAAAATGTATGAAGGAGAAGAACTACCATCAGTGACCTTCTACTATTTTGATACTGAAAACTTCGTTCCAATCATCACTGAAAGTGAAGTTCAGTCGGGTCAGGCAAAAGGCATGATTACTCAGATTAAAATGAGCGATTACCAGGAAGTAGATGGCGTTTACTTCCCATTCTCTATGACCACAGGTGTAAAAGGTCAGCCAGGTGGCCAGGAAATCACTATCAATAAAATCACTGTAAATCCTGAATTAGACGATTCCATCTTTGCATTTCCCGAAGAAGGTTAATCAAATAAAATATTCTGAGGCTCACTCGAAACATCCTGATTCAAGTATTGCATAATGCTTGATTCAGGTTTCTTCGGTCAACACGGTATGTGAATAGAATAGATTGATTCTATTGTCGTGCCTTTGGCAGGATGAAACTTTTATACGGAAAGTTTTAATAAGCCTCATTCTTACAGAGCCTCATTTAACTTAAGTGATAAATCTGATCACTAGATCATCATGGCTTGTATAAGATCAAAATTGAATTGCTAATTATATACTTAATTTAAGAACTTGTGAAAAGAAAGATTTTAATATTAGTTGCTTTGGTAACTGCCTTTGTTTTTCAGGCATCCTCTCAGGAAATAGCCCTCAAAAGCAAGCAGTTATTTGGCGACATGACAGCCCGGCAGATTGGGCCAGCACTGATGAGTGGTCGGATTATCGACATGGAGGTGCATCCAACTAATTCGAAGATCATTTATACTGGTACTGCTGGTGGAGGTGTTTGGAAGTCCAATGACGGTGGTGCCACTTACTCACCTATTTTTGATGATTACATCCAGTCAATCGGACAGGTAGCTGTAGACCCTTCTAACCCAGATAAAACCATCTGGGTGGGCACCGGAGAGATCTGGACCAGAAACTCTGTTTCTATTGGAAACGGTCTCTATAAAAGTGATGATGGCGGCTCTAACTGGAAAAAAATTGGGTTTGATAAAAGTGAGAGAATTTCCGGAATAGAGATTGATCCCCGCGATAGCAAGACTGTCTATGTCGGTGTGTTGGGTGCACTTTGGAGTGATAGCGAAGAAAGAGGTGTGTACAAAACTACCGATGGTGGCGCTACCTGGGAAAAAGTCCTTTATGTAGACCAAAAAACCGGGGTTGCTGACCTGATTATGGATCCGAAAAACCCGGATGTACTGTATGCTTCAATGTGGGAACATCGCAGAACGGCCTGGAACTTTAACTCTGGTGGTGAAAACAGCGCCTTATACAAGTCGACTGATGGTGGAGCGAACTGGAAAAAAATCCACAATGGTTTCCCTCCTGGAAAATTAGGGAGAATAGGTATTGCTGTTGCCCCATCAAATCCAGAAAGGGTTTATGCGGTCATTGAATCAGAGAAAGATAAAGACAAAGGAATGTATCGCTCAGATGATGGAGGTGCATCCTGGAAGAGGACAAATGGCGACTTTGCTCTAACCGTTCGTCCATTTTATTTTTCCAGAATAGTGGTAGATCCTAAAAACCCGGATATCATTGTCAAAGGAGGTTTGAATGGCTCAATTTCAAGAGATGGTGGTAACACATTCAAAAGTCTAGGCAATATGCATTCTGATATTCATGACATTGTATTTGATATCAATAATTCTGATATGATGCATGTGGGTACTGACGGTGGAATATACAGATCGTGGAATGGTGGTGTCACTCTGGAGATCGTTAGCAACCTTCCTCTTTCGCAATTCTACCACATCAGTGTTGACGATGCTGAGCCGTACAGAATTTACGGTGGACTACAGGATAATGGTTCCTGGTATGGCCCTTCTTCTTCACCTGGCGGCATAGAAGCCAGAGACTGGGTAAGAGTGGGTGTTGGAGATGGTTTCAGGGTTTTGAAGCATCCTACTAAAGAAATCTTATATTCGGAAATGCAAGGTGCTGAAAATGTCTGGAGATTCGACATGGACAGAGGTAACACTAGAAATGTCAAACCATTACCTGTAAAAGGCTATGACGACCTGAGATTCAACTGGAATGCTCCTATGGCTATCAGTAATCACCAACCAGATCGTTTTTACATGGGTAGTCAATACCTGCATGTCAGTGAAAACATGGGAGATACCTGGAAGATCATCTCTCCGGACTTAACCACAAACGATCCTGCCAAACAAGATAAAAACTCCGGTGGTTTATCGGCTGATAATTCTGGTGCAGAAACACATACGACCATTTTTACCATCGCAGAATCTCCATTGGATGAAAAAGTAATATGGGTTGGTACGGATGATGGAAATGTACAGATTACCAGAGATGGCGGCTCTAACTGGGCCAATGTTGTTGCAAATATTCCTGATCTGCCGGCAAACACCTGGGTATACCACATTGAGGCAAGTGTTCACGGTGCAGGGATTGCATATGCTGTTTTCGATGGTCATGCTTCCGGAGACATGAATACCTATGTATACAAAACATCTGATTATGGGCAGACCTGGAAAAACATAGCTAGCGCTGACATCCAAAGTTTTGCCAGAAACATACAGGAAGATTATGAAAATGAAAACTTGTTGTTTCTCGGTACTGAGTATGGTTTATACATTACCGTAGATGGTGGATTAAACTGGTCTCATTTTACGAACAACTTCCCTCCTGTTGCCATTCATTTCCTTGAATTGCAAAAACAAACAAATGACCTAGTGGCAGGAACTCATGGCCGTGGGGTGATCATCATCGATGACATCAGTATTCTGAGACAGATTACACCTGAAATCCTTGCGAAAAATGTTCACTTCTTCCATACAAAACCGGGTTTGATGTTAGAGCAAAGTGGTTTTGGTGGCGGAAGTACTGAATTGCAATTTGTAGGGCCTAACCCGGGTTCTTCGGTTAAGATTCAGTATTACCTTAAAAAGCGACATACTTTTGGCAAAATGACGCTTGAAATACAGGATATGGATGGCAATATGCTCTCTAAGTTATCAGCAGGAAAGTCTAAAGGTATCAATATCGTCCGGTGGAATTATGGTGGTAAATCTCCTAAACTAGCCAGTGGAAAAACGATTGCCAGTGGTGGTTTCCAGCCATTGAGGGCCAAAGCAGGTCAATATAAGGCGGTGATGGTAAAGGGTAAAAACCGATATGAAACGACTTTTGAGGTAAAAAACGACCCGAAATCTTCTGTTACGTTAGCTGAAAGACAGCAACAGGTAGAGACGTCTGTTCAGCTGTTTGAAATGCAGGAGGAGCTGGCCTACATGGTCTATCAAATCGATGAGATCGGTAAAAAAGCGAAATCGGTTTCTGAAATGAACAGTAAAGCTAATAAAACAGCGAAACCACTGATCGATGAGTTAGATAAACTTAAAAATACGCTGGTAGTAACGACAGGTGACAACTACGTAGGAGCAGCTCCACCCCAGTTGCGTGAGAAACTCAGTGAAATTTATGGTGATGTGGCCTCTGGTTTTGAAGCGCCTAGCGCAGCACAGAAAGAGAACATCGCGTTACTGTCGGGTCGTCTTGATAATGCCAGACAGTCTTTCGAAACAATCAAAAAGAAAAGGCTTTCGAAGTTTGAATCGTTCCTTAAAAAAGCTTCTATCGAACCAATTGCGTTCATGAGTAAAAAGGAGTTTATCGACACGAGAGAGTAAGATAAAAAGTAACTAAAAATGAAAGGACGAGTCAACGCTCGTCCTTTTTTTATTACTTGAATTCCAAAAAATGAAACCTTACTTGCCTTTTCGAATTAAGATATCTCCATTCAGTGTTTTAAAGGAATATTTGGCACCACCTTCGTTGATATTTCCAAAGACCCCCTTTTCACTGTTCAGTTGATATAAGCCTGAACTATTTGAAAAGGTAAATTTTGGCTCATTCTTAATCATATCCATCTCGAAATCGGTCAGTACATCACCGTTCTCTGTCTTTGCCGATATATTCGCGCTGACATTAGCCGGAAAGGTAATATCCACATCTCCGTTGAGGCTGGAAAACGCCATCGGCACATCGGGAGTCACCTCATCAAATTTGATGACGATGTGATCATTTAGCGCATCCGCAATTACTGATCCTCTAATCTTTTCCATCGTTATCGAACCATTGGTGTTGGTTATTTCAAATTCACCATTCACATTTTCAACATAAATATCTCCATCATTGACGGTGGACAATTTCAGAGAGAAATTACGAGGCACCTGCACTTCAAAATCGGTTATAGAGTTGCTCCAGGTAGGTTTTATCACTACGAGGTTATTATATTCTTCAACTGTGAATCCGGCAGAATTTGTGGTAATCCTTCTTAGTCCATCTTTAGTCTTTAGGTCTTTGGTTGACCTTTCCGGTGAATCCGTTTTCACATTGATAACTACTTTGTTACCACTGTAACCCTTCACTTTGATGGAACCATTCAGAACGCCTAAATGCAATGTACCATCCTCACCGGGCTTGGTCAAAGGAACTTTTATTTCCTGTCCATCCTGTGCCATCACTGAAAAAGAGATGATCAATGATGTTATTATAAAAACAGTTTTCAGCAGCTTCATCATTTTATCTTTTAATCGTTACATCACCATTTAACACATCGAAATGCAATTTCACACCGCCGTCTCCCAATGTAAATCCTGAATTCGAACTCCATTTATATTTGGTTCCTTTCTTTCCCTGGGTTTTCTTCACATTGGAAATTGGTCTGGATTTTACCTGTTCAATATTTGTATAGAAATCGCCATTTAAGCTCTTAAAGCTGATATCGGCATCCAGGTCTTCATTTAAAACAAGATTGATATCACCATTAATTGATTTATAGTAAGATTCCTCCGCAGGATTGGCGCTGTATGAAATATTGATATCCTTATTGATGGCGTTGACATTCGTTTTTCCGGTTACATTTTCCATCGATATAGCTCCATTGATGTTTCTGATATTCAGCTCTTTAGCCTGAACGCCTTGAACTGAGATATCTCCATCATTTACAGCTCTAAGTTGCAACCCGATATTTTGGGGGACTTTAATCCGGTAGTTGAGTAAATACCTGTACCCTCGTTTCCTGTTTCTTTCAGTGTAGCGAAACTCACCGGTTTTATCATCAAACTCAGAAAATGGGGTGTCAGGATAAATGTGAATATTGCCGTTGACGTACGCAACTTTGATACCTACTTCACTTTTTCCTTTATCCAGTCCGGATTGATTGTCGGCAGAAATCTCCTTGTCAACTTCTAACAGCACGGATGTGCCGTTGTGCGACTCCACGCTAATTCCTCCAAAAATGTTTTCCACGATGAGAAATTTATTGGTAGAGTTACCTTTGAAATCCAGCTTTCTCGAAATCGTCTCATTGGCATTTTGTGCCTGAACGCCGAGCGCTAAAAACAACAGTAGTAGCAGGGTTATTGGTTTTATTAAATTCATAATTTTTTCCTTTTTAAATTGAGTATTTGTTTAAGAGTTTAAGCAACCATTATCTTACTTACAGTAAAACATTGATAGATTGCTCCAGCTTTTCTTTGGCAAGTGTGTTCAAGTCGGGTTTTTGCAGCATCTGCTGCATAGACTCTACCGAACTTCTCTCCTGAAGGGCTACCATCAGCTCTGCCAGAGCAATTTGGACCATCGGAGAATCTTGCTGTACCAAAGAATTTACCAGTCCTTCCCTGACCTTAGGGTTCTGAGTATATTTTGATAAGGAGCCCACAGCTGCGAGCCTTACATTTGTATTCTGATCATTATTTAAGGTTTTGAAAAGCGCAGAAATCACCGTTTCTGTTACCTGATCAAGTTTTTCAACTTCATTTATCCCTTGCAACCTTTTATTTGCTGAAGGCTGATTAATCAATGCCATTACCAGTTTCGAGCGAACTTCTTCTACCTCATCAGATTCTTTTTGTAGTTCTACTAGCTGATCGTGGATGGAGCTATTATTATCCATCAAAAAATAGCCTACTCCTACACCAATAAGCAACATCATAGTAGCGAATGAAAACTTTCCGAAAAAATGATCCAGACTAAACAGCTTGCCCAAATCAACCAGCAATGCCTTTCTCGAAGCATTTGACTGAATTTCCTCTTCAAGAAATTCATGGAATTTGTCATCCATTTTGATGGAAGGAGTTGGAATATTAGTCGGTACAGCAACCTGGTAGATCGCTTTCAGTTGGTCCACTTCTCCTTGATAGTCCTGATTTTCCCTGAGAAAAATTTCTATTTGCTCAGCTTTATCCTTAGATAATTTTCCCAGTACATAATCGAAAACTGATTCTTTAAATTCCTTTTCATTCATATCGTTTTCTATTTATCCATCTCCAAAAATATGGTTCTCAGAGCTGTAAGCGCTCTGTGCGCTTTGATTCTTGCGTTGGCTTCACTACAATTCAGAACCTCTCCTATTTCCTTGTACTTCAACTCTTTGAACTTACTCAATATCAGTACTTCTCTTTGATCCATAGATAACTGTGTCATCGCTTTTTGAAGCAAGTCATTGTATTCCATGGTTGTGATTTGCTCTTCTGCCGTTTTTACATTTAATTGAATATTTTTCGCACGCGAAAGCTCAACCTGTCGAAGCTTATCGGATTTTCTGAAATGATCGTAATTCACATTTCTGGCAATTTTGAATAACCAGGTAATGAACTGGCCTTCATCAATGTATGAATGTCTATATTTAAGCACACGGACAAATACATTCTGCACTAAATCTTCACTAAGTTCTGCATCAAGGTTCATCTGATAGAAGAAACCAAACAGTCTTTTCTTATACCTTTCATAAAGCAAACCGAGTTTTTCCAGCTCTCCGGCTTTTACTTTACTCATCAGAAAATTGTCAGTCAGATTATCCACTTATAGGTATAGATTTTGATCATTTGTGTAGGTATACCCCGGAATATAAGAAGCGTTACAAACTTTTTTTAATTTATTTAAGAATAGATTTCATCGACTTCACTAAAAGAGTGTGGAGCACTAATTTGTGTATATTGATTGATAAAAAGAAAGAACGGTTAACGACACAGAGAGCTTAACACATTCTTGGCAAATCATTTCTTTATGCATTCGATAAATGGCATCCTTTGGAAATTTTGACTGGAATCTGTCTGACAGTATTGTTAAAAACCTCTTCATATTGTCGGTTTATTTTCGGTATAACCTGCTCTGTACTACCTGCTTTTGCGATTCCCAATATACAGCCTCCAAATCCACCCCCTACCTGCCTTACACCCTGGATTTCATCATGTTTTAAAAGAGTATCCACCAAAAAATCTGTCTCTGTGCAGGTGATTTCATAATGATAGCGTTCACTATCATGTCCTTCCTTCAGAAGCCTACCAAACTCCTCCATTTGATGAGCATTGAGAGCCTTACTTACTGCTTGTACTCGCAAATTTTCCGATACGATATGTTGTGCTCTTTTCCACCATACCTCATCTGTCTTCAAGGATTGCAGTAACTCTGGGTCAACATCCCTGAAATTCCGGATCGACGAATTTATTTCACTTAATCTGTTTAAGGCCTCATTACTTTCATCTCTCCTGGCATTGTATTCAGAATCATTAAGGCTATGTTTCACATTGGAGTCGATCAGGATCAACTCATAACCCGAAATATCGATTTTTGATGCTTCATATTCATGATTTAGGCAATCAAGAATGAGCACATGATCTTCCATGCCAAATAGAGAAGCAAACTGATCCATGATTCCACATTGTACCAGGGCAAAAGTGTGCTCTGATTTCTGCGCGATTTTTGCGAGATCCCATTTACTCATTTTCAGATCAAACAGGTGTGACAATGCAAATGCTGTTCCGCAACACAAAGCAGCTGATGAAGAAAGACCTGCTCCAGAAGGAATATTACCACAAAAGGCAAGATCAAATCCTGTGATCTGATCATTCAACTGAAAAATGATTCCCTTGATCAAATTGAGCCACGTACTGTCGTCTCTAACTAATTCATCGGGTTTGATTTCTACCTGCTCGTCATAATCAATCGAATAGATTCGAAAAGTATTGTGGTCATTTTTCTTCAGACCTAAAAATATATGATAGTCAATTGCTGCAGGCAGCACAAAACCTAAATTATAATCAGTATGCTCTCCCATAATGTTAATTCTTCCGGGAGCCTTCACCAGCACTTCCGGCTGACTGTGATACACAGTTTGAAATACGTCTTTTACTTTTCCTTCGAGCATTAATTTTTATTTTAATAATCTTTACTATTGAAATCAAACAGATGATAAGTATTAATCATCGAATAGGTTTCATGCAAAAACTGAATTCATAATCTGATTCCTTAATTCTGTACTCAGGGTTTGCCAGCCCTTCTTTGGTCCAACTGTTATCGCCTCCTACTCCTACTTGCCTGGAATCTATATGCAACCAAATATATTCTTTTGGTTTAATATCGATGCTATGTGTCTGTTTTTTCATATTTCCAGGATCAAAGTCTTCCATTGGGTTCCTATGAGCGGAGAACGACATCAAACTATCAGCTTCAAACCCAACACCTGATGACCCTGAACCCAGAAAATTTACTGATCTTACATCGGTTCGGTAGCCGTTCTCCTGCGGTCTGATGTAAGGAACATAAAAGTCTCCGACCTTTGCCCTATACCTGCCAATGTTCGCGGCTGTATTTCTATCGCTATAATTTTCGAAAGGCCCCCGACCATAATATTCCACATTCAGATATTGCCGATCAATGGCAAGCCTTACACCGTATCTTGGTAAGTATTTCAATTGGCTTTCACTCGACGGCTCAAGCTTTGTCTGAATTTTTAGCGTGCCGTCCCCTTCAACACGATAAGTAATTTTATTTATAGCTTGTAGTATCGGGTGATCGAAAGTGTAGCTAATTTCAAATGATGTCTTTTCAGTTTCGGACGATACCTCCTGCAAGGTGTACTTTTTACCAGCATCTCTAAAGGCAAAATATGATTCATCCGATTTATTAACTGCAACATTCCATGCACCATAATCATTATCGACTGGTGCTCGCCAGAAGCTCATTGCAACAGGCTCTTTCAATATTTCACTTTCATCCCAGACAATTGATTGCAGACCATAACCTTCCTTTGAAAATTGATAACTGAAATTACTACCTGAAACCAGGAACTCTCCGGTTTTCTTATTTTTCTTCACTTTTAACCTCGCAGTAGCAATTGGAGGCACCATTACCTTTTCAACAGCTTTGACAAGAAACTGATCCTCTGCGATAACATGACCAACTGGCATCATCGGCTTTTCTATTTCATTAGCAACCGAAAAGTTGATAAAATACTCCCTATCACTTTTAAAATCATAATCAAAAGGTATATTGAGTTGTACTCCTTCATGCGGCTGGATTACATCGATTTCCAGCTTTTGCTCTTGAACAGGATTTCCATCTTCTATCAAAACATAACTGAAGCTTAACCCGGCTGTAGTAATGAAAAAGTACTCGTTGAAAACCTCATAGGTTTCAGTATTTAGTTGCTTAAATCTAACAGGCTGATAAGCCTTTTTCACTTCCCAAATGCCCGGATGTGGCGTTCTATCAGCCGCTATGACTCCATTGGCGCAGAAGTTATTATCGTTATAAGTTCCTTCCGGCTCAAAATCCCCACCATAACCGTAATATATTTCGCCATCATCAGTTTTCAGTTGTAATCCCTGATCCATCCAGTCCCAGATAAAACCACCCTGTGCTTGCCTGGTAGATCGCACCCATTTCCAGTAATCTGCAAAATTTCCGTTGCTATTTCCCATCGCATGACTGTATTCACACCATATGAAAGGTCTTTTCTCTTCCGCCCTTCTATCGGCATCTTCGTCCAAATGTCTCTTTTCTATTTGAGGAATCTGTTCGTACATCCAGCTAATGATGTCAGTAGTTCTAGGCTTGAAACTTTCCCTATCTGGTCTTCCGGATCGCTCGTAATGGACAGGCCTTGAAGGGTCATAGGCTTTTAACCACTGATAAGGTTTTAAAAAATTCTCACCATTGCCAGCTTCATTCCCTAAGGACCAATATATTATCGATGGATGATTAATGTCTCTTCGGGCCATCCGCTGTATCCTGTCCATGTGTTGAGCTGCAAAAATTGGATTTTGTGCTAAGGTCACTCCGTTTTCATATCCATAACCATGCGATTCTATATTGGCTTCATTCACTACATAAATCCCATACTGATCGCATAACTCATACCATAAAGGGTCATTGGGATAATGGGTTGTTCTGACGGCATTTATGTTGTATTTCTTGAAATCCTGAATATCAGCCAGCATACTTGCTCTGGTCACTACATGA
>JBCBHL010000215.1:0-12724 GCA_038525605.1 Bacteroidota bacterium | reverse complement strand
GGTTTTTTATGCTGATTCTACGTTCTTCGAAATATTCCCATATCAGCTACTTCCGGGAAGTTCACCTACCCCGCTTAGCCAACCCAAATCATTGGTATTGAGTGAAGCATTGGCTATGAGAATTTTCGGCAATCTCAACGCCATTGGGAAAACGGTTGAGCTGGATGGTACATCCAGGCTGAGAGTGACAGGTATCATCACAGAACCGGATTTTCATACACATTTACCTGTAGAAGCAATTACTTCCTGGGACATTGGGGAAAGAACTGGTGAAAACGATCGATGGACTGGATGGCATGTTTATACTTATCTGAAGTTTGATCACCCTCAGGAAGTCGCCGCCTTTGAGAATACGTTTAAAACCATGTCCTCGAAATACATGTCCAGCTCAATGGAAAGTATTGGTACGGAAATTACTCCCATCCTGCAACCGATCGCTGACATCCATCTAAACTCTAATCTAAACTGGGAGGCCTATCCCAATAATCAATGGCAAAATATCTACATCTTCATTTTAGTTGGCTCTTTTCTAATGGTAATTGCATTGATCAATTACATTAATTTAGCTACAGCCAGGTCAGGAACGAGAGCCAAAGAGATTGGTATCAAAAAGGTAATGGGCAGTACAAGACAAGATTTACTAATCTCCATCATGATTGAATCCATATTGACCATTTTAACGGCAGCAGTCATTGGGTTAGTATTTATTATATTGATTTTACCAGCCTTTAATAAGTTTGCCAGTGTTAACTTTCAGTGGCAGGACCTCTTCTCCATGATGAATCTTTCTGTTTATGTTGGTGTGACTATCGCAATTGGGATTGTCGCTGGGTCTTACCCTGCTTTGCAGCTATCTGGCTTATCGGGTGCTAAAATTCTGAGAGGTAATTTTCAAACTTCCAGTCGTGGCGTGGTTCTGAGAAAGGCTTTGGTTGTAACACAGTTTTTAGTATCGATCGCACTGATCGCCAGTACAACAGTTGTCATGCGACAAATGAATTTCATCGAAAGCAGGTCTCTGGGCTTTAATAAGGATAACCTGATGGTAGTTAAGCTTCCTCCCGTAGATAATTCGAGTGCTAAAGAAAGCTTCGCAAAAGAATTAACCGCTTATTCGGGAATTGCCGGTACAACACTTACAAGTTCCGTACCCGGAATAGAACTCAATCAGAGTTTTTACATAGTGCCCGACGCAGATGGTGACTACCAGCAACAGGCAATTGAGTTCATGGAAGTTGACCCCTATTTTTTAGAAGTTAGTTCTATGGAATTAGCTTCCGGTAGAAACTTCTTACCGGGTTCTATAAAAGATCAAACTGCCAGCCTACTTATCAACGAGACAGCAGTTAAAGAATATGGATGGGAAGGGCAGGCAATCGGTAAAAAAATCGGTTGGGGAATAGACTCTCTGGGAAATCGAAACTTCTTTGAGGTAATTGGTGTGGTGAAAGACTTTCATGTAGGCTCATTTCATGCTCCAATACAACCTATTGCCATTTTTCAGAATCTCGAGTCACCTACTTTTATGTTAGTAAGGTTAGAAGGATCTAACATCCGGGCTACCATTGATTATATCTCACAACAATGGAGGCAATATGATGGCCAAAACCCTCTGGAATACACATTCCTGGACCAGAATTATCAAAGGATGTACGATGCTGAGCAAAATATATTCGTACTACTAAAAGCTATCTCATTAATTACATTACTACTAAGTGGTTTTGGATTATTGGGATTAGTAGCATTTTCATTACAAGTCAGGAAGCGTGAAATTAGTATCCGCCGGGTGCTGGGATCTACTCCGCTACAGGTAAATGCCCTTCTGGGAAAAGAATATCTGATTTTGTTAGGTATCGCGTTTGTAGCAGGCAGCTGTGTGTCATTCTATTTTCTCCAGGGGTGGCTGGATAACTTCCACTACCGAATCGATCTGCAAGGCTGGGAGTTTATACTTGCACTGTTGCTTGTCCTGCTATTGGTAGTTACTCTTCTGTTTTTGATGACAAGAAGAACTATTAATCAGAATCCTGGTACGGTATTGAGAAGTGAGTAAAAATACTGTTAAGCATATACTTGGAGAGCATACGAATCCACAATTATTCCCTGCCTATCGATAGGCAGGGAATACTGTGAAAAATTCTTAATAGCCCACCTGGGAATTACCTTAGCAAGACCCTGTGTGAGGAATATGCTCCATTTTTAAATATTCTCAGAATGTATAATCCTTGATCCAGCCCCGATAAATCAATAGAGTTACCATCGGACTTATCCCTGTCAACAAATTTACCACCAATGGTATATAGCGTTACTTGAAAATCACCTGAAACTAATTTCCTATCAAAATATACGACTCCTTCTGTTGGATTTGGATAGATTAATGAAGTCTCAATCAGTTCATCTAAGCTGGTAATCACGTCCTCCTCATCTTCATCTTCATCTTCTTCGTCATCTTGTGATTGAAATGCTCTACCATCTTTGAGCATAATATCTGTTGTCAATAACACTGATTCACCACATCCGTCAGACACGTTAACCGATAAAGTATGCTCATTTGCTGTTGAATCCCATGCTATCAATACACTGTTGTTATTCAGCAAGATCACCTCTCCTCCTGCTACCTGCCAATTATTTGAATACCCTTTATCTGTAATGTTATACAAATATGGTTCTTCAGCTATTACATCTTTCTCGCCAAGGATATTGAGTGGAAATATCGACTGTTGAGGGGCGACCCTTTCCAATACACCATCTACACCATAAAGAAATGTATCCCCTTCATCATTTGTGAAAAAACCAGTGATTTCATCATTTCTTTGATCAATAAGGACCCAGCTTATCCCACAATCAGTAGATTTATAAAGGAATCTGCCTGAATTTTGAGACAGACCATATGCCTGTTGCTCATCAAGAAAGAAAGGCAAAACATTCAAACTATTATCAGCTTTTTCTATAGTAGACCAATTTACTCCACCATTAACGGTCTTAAGGATCTCTCCATCAATATTGGTGTAATAGCCTGTATTTTCATCAAGGAATTGAAACTGTCTGATAAAGCCTACATCCACGATAAGCGTCCAGTTGTATCCGCCATCTACTGTTTTCCATAATCTACCACTAGACTTCAAAAAGCCGACGTTTTCATTGAAAAACTTGATACCGGGATTACCCTCAATTCTAAAATTTGGAATTGAAACGCTCGTCCAGTTATCACCAAGGTCCTTGCTGATCAGCATTCCTTCGACCGTTAAGGATAAAAGTGTGTTATCATCCAGATAGATGACTTGCCTGATTAGATTATTCTTATCCTTCTTAAGCCATGTCTCTCCTCCGTCTGTGGTTAAGAATAAATGGTCGTAACTGCTAAAAACAAGCTTATTTTCATCTAAAGAGGACAGGTTATAAATATACGGTACCTCAGGGATTATAACTTCTTCAAAAGTTGTCCCGCGATCTGTGGATTTATAAAGCTGCTTGATATCACTTCTCTGGTTGGATATAATCCAAATATCTTTTTCGCCTACCAGTTGCACTCTTGTTCTCTCTGTAATCGCTGGAAAAGTGATATTGGAAACAAACTTCCATGAATCATTCTCATTCTTCAAAATAGACTTATGGTTGGCAGGTCTGTTATTTGTAAACTGACTTTGCCCCACCCCGATCAATAAACCATCATGATAATCGAAGGCATTTATCATTGTGGGCTTTCCTTCAAAAGCCAGACTCCAGCTATTTCCGGCATCTGTTGTTTTGAAAATTTGTCTTCCTACACTTCGATACCCCTCCGTTTCACTGACCATCCGAAGGCCATCAATTGTTTGATACTGTTCTCCAAACCTTCTCCAGTTATTCCCATTATCTCTTGAGATGTAATGATTTTCCCAGTAATCTTTGTAAATAATCGTTTCATCATCAATGGGAAAAATCCGGGCTATAGACTGTACTTCTTCAATGCCAAGCTTCGGCAGATCGTTCCAATTCAGGCCACCGTCGTTAGTTACATATATAGTCCCATTATCATCACCGATGTATCCTTTAGTACCGTTCAAAAACTCCATGGCAGTAATATCCTGACTAAACCTGGCGGTTTCTTTCCAATCAACGCCACCATTGACTGAGGTATACAAGATATTATCACTGGAAACAACAATACCAAAAGTGTCGGCACCAAATGAGATATCAGTAATTCCCTCGATTACGGAAGGTAAGTTAATACTCCTCCAGGAGTTACCTTTATCGTCAGACTTTAGTATGGAATTCTTTCCCGTTATATAAACTTCGTCTGAATCAAAGTAATAAATCCTTTGATACAAATCCTTATTGAGATAGGTTACATATTCCCAGCTTTCCCCGGCATCATCAGAAGTCAGCACCTGTTGGTCTCCTACGGCGATGATATTTTCCCGATCTATGATAACGATATCGTTTAGAACACGATCGAGCGGAATAAAATCACTTTCAACACACGCTGCAGCCTGATAGGAATTTTGTGAATCTGCCACATTTAAGATCAAGATAGATTCTACGCTTTCATTGGATTTAACAGCTTTTACACGGATTACAAATGTACTTTTGCCGTCGAAATTAAATTCATACTGAGTACTCAGGGAAGACCCTGCAATAGTAAAGAGCCCATTGTCGTCAGACCCTGAACCTTCCACCAGACTATATGCAACATTTTCATCGATCTGTTGGTCGAATAAAAAGTTACCGATAGTTCTCATCTCGCTGTTACCTGCGGTCAGGCTGTGGTTATCCAGGGTAATTTCACTGTTGCCAGCATTCTTAAAATCAAGGATTTTGATAGGTCTGATTGTAGTTAAGCAGGCATCATCAGCATTAAATGGCTCATTTGCTATACCGTACAAATCGATTGTGTAAACAGGCTCGGAAGGATCATTGGTAAAAATCTTCAACTCACCCCTATGCTCACCTATGGACTCCGGGAAGAAATGTACTTTCACGGGGTTACTTTCGGACATGCTGATGGCAGGATTAATTTTATCAGATAGATAAAAAGATTCCCCTGTCAAAATCATTTTTGAAACGAATAATTCAGCTCTTCCTATACTTTGAAGCGACAGCACTGCCTCAGAACAACTTCCCGCACTGACTCCTGGCAGGCTCCATGATTGCCTGGTTGAATTAATCTTCGCTGATGGCTCAGAAACCCATAGACTGGTACGCCTGTCTTCATCTTTAAGCGTAAAAAAGTACTGATCAGCCGAAGATTCAATTAACCTCAAACTGTTGTACTCGGTTTCATATCTATACACATTGGACGGATCGTTAATATCCATAATTAACAAACCATTACTCTCCGCATAAATTTCATCTTTTAAAAACCTAAACCCGTTGTAATTAGAGGTGCTTCTACTGATCTTTCGGATCGGCGTGTCATTGAACCTCCTGGTTCCTGATACCGTACCGTCAGTAACCCACAAAGTATTATTATCATCCTTGGAAGCTATGAAATATACATCATTACCATTTGCTTTGATCAGGTCTATACCGCTTTGAGTATCATGTCTGTTATAATCATTACTTTTTAAAACGACTGGCTCATTGTTAGAATGATCGAAGTAGAGCAGCTCTTCAAAATCATTTCCATTATCTAAATCCCTTTTTAAGTTAAAATAGAAACCTTCAGGAGTAGAAGCAAAATATCCAATTTCCAACTCCTCATACCGATTCAGTTCCCAGCTGCCCAGAACTTCAAACTCATCTGTGTCGAGATTGTATCTCCCCAAATCAAGATTGTTGCTATATCTCCTGCCATTGAACAAATAAACATGATCCCCTTCACGGTGTATTTTCCTCACTTCATTAAAGTCCGCATTGGCGATACTTCTAAAACTTTTTGCTTCTGGTAAATACATTACAGCCCTGTTATCACTCAGGATGGTGAATAACTCATTCCCGCTTACCAGAACCTCACTATCCAGAAGACCGGAACATGATTCAGTGAGGCATTCTATCTCTTTCGTGTCCGGGTTGATCAGTAAAGCCTGATAGTCTGTAATGATCAGCCACTTACCGTCAACTACCCCCTTGTAATTATAAATTTCAGACCTGTTATCAGGGTCAATGTCAAGAACAGATCTTGTGCCTTCAATCGTGCCATCAGTTTCCCATAGTGTCCGTCCCTTAGGACCATCCGTTGCATTGAAATATAGTTTTCCGTTCCATTTGAAAAATCCGGTAGGGTTTGCAGAAGGAGCACCTTCGTAGATATCTCTGAAAAGAAAGGTTCCACCGGCTGTTCCGTCTGTTTGCCATAGTTCATTACCATTCTTTTGGTCATCATTGGTGAAGAAAAGTCTACCATTGTAATCGATGGCATTATCAACATTAGAGACATCAGCAATCTTTTTTTGTGCACTTACATTAGTGATGATAATGATCAAAATCAGAGAGAGGATATAAGGTCGTTTCATTTCGATGATTTAATTAACAGATTACAGACGCAAAATTATCAATTAAATTTATAAATTTGCCTGAAAGAAAAGATTTCCTTCACTGCACATCATTTAAAATAAAGTCCGAAAAATGAGAAAAGCCATTAATCTGTTCATCGTATCGATACTAAGTTTCCTTCACTTTCAAGTTACAGCACAGTTTACCAATACGCAGCTACAGAATGTAACAAATCGTACAGGGGAAGAATATCGACAGGTTCAATTTGCAGATCTCGATAATGATGGAGATCAGGATTTAATTGTCCTCAGAGAAACTCAACCCTATCTTATATTCAAAAAGGAAGGTACAGAATTCATCATCTCCGATAGTATTACATTTGATAATGAATTTGGTAGATTCAGAATTGAGCCTTTCACTGTTGGCGATTTTGATCAGGATGGACTTTTGGACATTGCTGTTACCGGTCAACTTAGAATAGGAACCATCATATTTAAAAATGAGGGAAATGTTTCGTTTTCTCCCATGGAAGCGACAGAAATAGGAATCAACACTTCCTCTGAGAGAATTGAAAGAACCAAAGATTCCGAATTTGTTGATTTTGACAATGATGGAGACAGAGACTTATTGGTCACTATTGGAGATTCCTTTACTAACTGCGGCAATACAGGTGTCCGGGCTTTCCTAAACAACAGATTATTTGAAAATATTGGTAATAATCAATTTTCAGAAGTCCAGAATACAGATATTGAGACAGATTTCACAGATACTGAAGCAGCCTATTGGGTAGACTATGATGGCGACAATGACCTGGATTTGATCAACCTGAATGTCTGTTCTGTAAGAGCTTTTCAGAACAATGAAAATACATTGAGCCTTGTTTCATTGGATTTACCTTCAGTTTCAGGCCTTCGAAGCATGGAGTGGGCAGATTACAATCATGATGGCCTCATCGACATATTAGCAGTAGGAACAGGATCAGTATTTAAAAATGTAGGAAATGGCTCTTTTGAAGCCATAACGTTAGATGAAGTTGAATTCCCATACTCCGGAAAATGGTTTGATGCGGACAATGATGGTGACCAGGACATCTTAATCGCCTACAGAAATAATGAAATTGCGCTTTTTACTAACAATGAAGGAAATTTCAGCAAGAGCATACTCAGAAACGCCGGTAGCAGGTTTACCACCTTTCCTCTCTCTATTGAATTAAAAGATCAAAATGAAGACGGTTTCCTTGATTTTCTAGTCGCAGGAGTACGAAATTCCGAGCTGAGTTATTATGAGAATACCTTCAATAACGGCAATCACTATGTAGATTTGTTAATCAAAGGATCAAATCCGAATCATACCACAGATAATGTAACCGTATCTGTTTACAATGATGAGCAGGTTCAGAACTTCTACTATTCCAATCAGGTCGGAACCTATGCCGATGAAGAAATACTGTTCCATGTAGGCACGGGAAGTGCTGTAATGATCGACTCGGTAATCGTAAAATGGGGTTCGGGAATGACGCAGGTGATCAAAGACATTTCAGCGGATCAGCAGCTTAGCATCGTTGAAACAGCACCTCCAGTCCCTTCAACACCAGAGAATTTAACGGTCGATGTTTTGTCACATAGGGGAATCGAAATACGATGGGATGATTCTGACTTTGAATCCGGTTATATACTAGAGATCAATAATGTGGAGATGCCAGACCTTAATATATCCTACACCCTATTCAAAGGGTTGGAGTTTTTCTTTGAAAATGAACTGACCCCTTCTACTGAATATCAGGTGCGTCTAAAAGCATTTAACGATTCTGGAGAATCGGCATTTACCACATTCAACATTACCACCCAGGAGCCGCCACCAGCACCGGAAGCCCCTACAGACCTCACCGAAATATACACAGGATACAGAACTGTTTCATTTAGCTGGACAGATAACAGTGACATTGAAACCAATTACATCGTGGAGAGATCAGCAGATAACAGCGCTTTTACGACTGTTGCCGAATTAGATGCTAATCAAACAACCTATCAGGATGAAACTGTAGCTCAGGAAACAACCTATTTCTACAGGGTAAAGGCAGAAAATGAGAGAATCGCGTCAGGTTTTACCAATACAATTGAAGTGACGACACTTTTCACCCCTTTCAGCGAGGCAAATACAATACTTACCAATGAGGACTTATCAAATTCTGCCATTCTCGACATAGACGGCGACAATGATTTGGATATTGTCAATATCGACTTTGATTTACTACAGCTTATTGAATATTACAACGATGGAGCGGGTAATTTCACCAGAACGGTAGGTGTCACAGAAGAAGGTCTGGACTTATTTGGAGCTACTCTTTTTCAGGTAACAGATTTAGATAAAGACAATAAATTTGAAATAACCACCTCCAGTAATCGGGCTGGGCAATTTGGGCTGATCAAAGAAGAAGGCGTGTGGAAAACATCTTTGGTGGAAATAGGGAAAAACATTAACATCACAAGAGGCATTATCGGTGATTACAACCATGATACTAAAACAGATGTACTGACTTCAATTTTTAGATTCAACATCGGCACCATTGATATAAGAAACAACACGACAGAGAATTTTTCCATTGATTTTGAACCTATATATTCCACCTGGATTAATAACAACGATGATTCTTATGAAGATGTGATCGCTGTCAGAAGACCAGGTAGCAACTCAAGAGACCCATATGTGTCTGAAATTTTCCAGTACGACAGCATCAACAAATTCGATCAAATAGGTATAGATTTAACAACAGAAGAAATTGAGTCCATAAGTGCTTTTGATTTTGATTTAGACAAAGATGATGACATCATTTTAAGGATTGATTTTGATACCAGGATTTACAGAAATACTGGCAACAATACGTATGAGTTGTTTTTCGAGATAGATGGGTCTAGGGATCCTTTTACAATTGTTGATATCAACAATGATGGGTTTCCGGATTTACTTAGAGCTGGTATTGTGCTGATCAATCAAAATGGAGAAAATTTCGTAAACAGTAACATTGATTTTCTTCCTGATCTGACCACAGGAAGAGTGCTGGCTGAAGATTTAGATAATGACGGAGACATCGATCTGATTTACAGGCCCTTTAACAGTCAGTCTGTCAATAGAGTCTTTCTAAATAACTGGATCGAAAAAACCGGAAAAACTAACAATGCGCCTGATACCCCTACAGGGTTAATGGTTACCAATGATGGGTTTCAAAACACTTTACAGTGGAATGCCTCTAATGATGATCACGTCCCTGCAAACGCAATTACCTACAACATGATCATTCGTGATGAAGCAGGCATTGTGATGTCACCTTTAGCAGATATCACATCAGGCAATAGAGTACGTTCAGTAAGGGCAAATGTTGGTGCTGAGAATGCTTATACGTTAAATTGTCTGCCCAATGGTAATTATGAATATGCTGTGCAAGCAATTGACCCTTCAGGCAAACCGTCACCTTTTTCAGAGTTTGTCAGTTTTACAATAGACGACAGAATGCCGGAGACACCGACAAATATCAGTATGGATTCTTCTTCTACGGATATTATTGTTCTTTCATGGTCAGATAATGCCAGCAATGAAGACTTTTACATTGTCGAAAGAAAACTTACTGATGATGATGTTTTTGATTTCAGGGAAATCGCCAGATTAAATAGAAATGCTGACTCCTACACCGACAAAGGACTACAGGCGAGAACAAAATATACTTACCGGATTAAAGCGATCAATTGCGCAGAAGAGTCTTCATATTCTCAGGAATTAGAAGCCGAAACCAAACCGTTTGCATTGGAACTGGATATGCGATTCTCTTTGCCAGATGCAACGGGTAAGAAAATTGAGTTAGCAGATTTCGACAATGACGGACTGTTAGACATCATGGTTTTTTACGAATCACGTGAAACCAGTCAGGAAAGGTTGGAAATTTATAAAAACGCAGGCGATAGCTTTTTAAGAACTATCACCATTCCCGGGCTGTCTTCGACAGATAGACTAACTATCAGTGACATCAACCAGGACGGATTTCTGGATATCTATTTAGTGAGTTCCTCAAATGGTCACAAGCTTTTCGTCAATCAAAAGGGAGAAGCAATGGTTGAAAACCCAAGTCCGGTAACCTTTCCTGACAATCTCAGATTTACCAGTGGTACATCGTGGGTAGATATAGACAATGATGGCGATCTGGATATGATTGCAATTCTCACACTCCTAATAGACAACAGACTGGAAAGCTCCCTCAATATTTTCTATCAAAAGGAAGATGCTGAGTTTGAAATGATCAAGATATTGGATCGGGATAATTCTGCCATTGATCAGAGTTTTATTGATTTTAACAACGATGGATTTAAGGACATCATTCTGAGGAATGGCAGTTCCGGCAGTACGCTGACAATTCTTAAAAATTTAGATGGTAAGGAATTCGAACCTGTAGAAGTATTTACCGGGGAAGACAATTTAAGAGGTAGCAGACTGACCTTGCTGGATATCAATGGAGACCAATTACTCGACTTATTGTTTTCTATACGCGGTGAATTCCGTTCTTTTGATAGAGGGCTGTTTTTGATGATCAATGAAGGAGACGAAACATTTGAAAGAATCCTGAGACCCGTGCTTCCTGATTGGTACCTGGAACGTACCACTAATCCGGTCGTTTTGTTTGGCGATTTCCTTAATGACGGATCACCGGAATTATTCATCAACAGTGATTTTATAGACAATGACGGTAATGATGTCCTGCAGCCTTTTCTGTTTACTGAGCAGGGGGATTTACAATATATAGCGAAAGACAACCCTTTTAATGGTGTACAATTTAGTAACCCCGCTGTTGCTATGGGAGATTTAGATCAGGATGGTGATTTGGAAATTCTCAATTCGGAGGACCCGATATCAAGTCGTAATACAATACAGCTTTACAATAACAACACAGTAGGCACTTTAGGCATCATAAACGAAAGACCACAGCCCCCGGCAGAACTGAATACAGAGATCAGTTCATCTTCAGTCACATTGAATTGGGAAGCTGGAACAGACGACTTGACTCCTGCAGACAGACTCTCCTATAATGTATATCTGATAAAAGACGGAGCTGACACCTTGCTGTTACCATTGTCAAATGCCAACGGGCTTTTAAAGATTAGTCAATTAGGGAATGCCCAATACAACAGATTCTTTATACTAAAAGGATTGAAAGCCGGATCATATACCTGGGCAGTGCAATCGATAGACCTTGCCTTCAGAGGTTCTGTATTCAGCGAGACTGAAACATTCGTATTGGAAAACGATCTGACCGATGAGGAACCGGCAGTTACCAATGTTATAGAAGGGAGAAACATCAGTTTTGCCCCCTATCCTAACCCGGTTAACGATTTCTTAAGAATTAAGACCGGAGGAAATCAGGTAACAAATATTCAATTGACAGAACTATCAGGTAAAACCTGGCCGGTGAATTACCAAACAGATGAAGGCTCGAAAATTGTGAAGATCAACACCGAATTTCTGCTTCCCGGACTGTACATCTTAAGCTTCGATATCAACGGTAGCAGTATGCAATATAAGGTTGTTAAAAGTCATTAGCATTTAATTGCCTGCTTTAGTTCTAAAAGCATAACGTCATGGTGAACCTCATTACATTCCTCTAGCATGCAGCCGCTTGCTAATTGGTACACTATGACCTTGGTAGAATGTTCTTAGTGACGCGCATTTAGCTTTTGATGGAAGAGTAGATTTAGTGATCGAGAGTCCTCCTATTTCATTGCTTCATGCTGAAGCCAAGCGTCCGCCTGCTTACAATACGGTCTTCAAGAAAGCTACATGCGACATACGGTTAGTGTAAGATTCTTACGATTAGAAAGAGTAAAGTGATAAACTCTATTTATCTTGATGATTAGAATACTTTTAGGATTTGACCCTATTCATCTTCGGTTATCCTGATCGCTTTTAGGAAATATTTATTTAATCCAAAAGGAAGTTCATCCCTCAACTCCTCGCTACAATTTTCATAAGATATAAAAGTGCTGATCATTTGCCTAAGGAATTTAGAAGAGTTCATATAGAAAAAACCACTTACCCCCGAATTATTGTTTTCTGAAGGCTGATAGGTAACCTTAGCTCCAAAATCAGGATTAATTATTAGACTATAGATGTCTCCTTTTTTTCTGGTATTATAAAACCTTCCCGGATTGCTTTCATCCAGACCTAGTATATTATCGACGTATAGCTTAAGATCTTTTTGTAGAACCGGATCATCACCATTGATTTCAGCACTAGAAAGGGCAGGAATGAAAGTTGATGATGAGTGGGA
>JBCBHL010000214.1:0-12792 GCA_038525605.1 Bacteroidota bacterium | reverse complement strand
GACAACTGAAGCGGGAGACGAAGGCAGTCATTTACAGACCTGACAGGGAAAAAGCAATTATAGAAAGGCTTAGTAAGCTCAACGATGGGATCTTATCAGACAGAGCGATAGAAGCAATATTTCTGGAACTGTTTGCCGTTAGCAGAAACTATGAATTACCAGAAAGGGTAGCTTATCTGGGACCGGAGGGAAGCTTTACACACCAGGCAGCTGAGTCCCGTTACGGTGCAGTAAGTGACTATCAGCCTTTGAGCACGATTAAGGGAGTGATGCAGGCTGTAGAAACTGAAAGGGTGCGATTTGGTGTGGTACCGATAGAGAATAATCAGGAGGGTACTGTACAGGAAACGATCGATTTGCTGGGTACAATGGACGTTACGATTGTGGCAGAAATCATTCAGCCTATTCATTTTGCCTTTGGTTCTTCTTCGGATCAGGTCTCGGACATTAAAAGAATTTATTCTAAAGACATTGCTTTTCGACAATGCAAGCAATTTATTGACGACTATTTTGGAACCAATGTAGAATTGATTCCCGTTACGTCTACTTCTTTTGCCAGTAAAAAAGCATTGGAAGACAAATCAAGTGCAGCTATCTGTTCTGCAATTGCCGCCAGGCAGTATGGTTTGCCTATTCTTTATGAAAATATTGAAGACAGTACAGAAAACCATACCCGTTTTTTGATTCTCAGCAAAAATTTTAAAAACGAGCCTTCTGGTGTTGATAAGACCTCTATTTTGATCAATCTGCCCCATGAACCGGGTGCGCTGGCTGATTTTTTACAGCGATTTCATCAAACAGGAATCAACCTGTCAAAAGTTGAAAGCAGGCCGGCCAAGTCAGGGACTGGTTTCGAATATGTGTTTTACATTGATTTTGAAGGACATATCGACGATCAATTGGTGCAGCAAACAATTGCTCCTCATCAGGAAGACATCAAATGGCTTGGCAGTTACCTGAGGGTCCGGTAATTTTGCAATGCTAATAATGATGATCAAGGCAGATTTGTTATGTTTATTTTTGATTAGGTATTTGGTAATTTTTATAATCTAATTCATAATTATAAATTCATAATTTCTTAAAATTACAAAGTTTGACAGTTACAAAATCGAAAATTTATCAATACAAAACTTAACATGATAATGTCTATTGTCTAACACTTTCAAAATCATAAAACCCCAGCAGATTGGCTAAAGTTAAAACTACCTATTATTGCCAGAATTGTGGTGCGCAATCGCCCAAATGGATTGGTAAATGCCCTTCTTGTAATGAGTGGAATACTTACGTAGAAGAAGTTGTTTCCAAAGATGAGCCTTCTGTAGGTGATCAATGGAAAGGTAGCGGCGCTGAGAAAATTAAAAATCAGCCGAAGCTTTTATCGGAAATCCAATTCAGTGAACAGCAAAGGACTGATTCGCAGGATAATGAATTCAATCGGGTGCTTGGTGGCGGTATAGTGCCGGGTTCGCTCGTATTGATAGGTGGTGAACCTGGTATTGGTAA
The DNA here is from genome assembly GCA_038525605.1 of Bacteroidota bacterium. Classification (GTDB taxonomy): domain Bacteria; phylum Bacteroidota; class Bacteroidia; order Cytophagales; family Cyclobacteriaceae; genus JANSWY01. The sequence continues at coordinate 11,289 of JBCBHL010000214.1, read as the reverse complement.
GTCAACACTGCTTTTACAAATTGCCGTAAGCCTGGCTGGACAAAAAGTGCTTTACGTTTCAGGAGAGGAAAGTGAAAGTCAGATAAAGATGCGTGCGGAAAGGCTTTCAAAAACGCTTAACAACTGCCTGGTTTACTCCGAAACCTCCCTCGGTAATATTTTTAAGTACGTAGGTAACAATCCACCGGATGTGTTGATTATCGATTCAATTCAGACGATGCATTCCGATCTGATAGAGTCTTCTACTGGCAGTGTATCACAGATCAGGGAATGTGCTTCCCAGCTGATGAAATATGCAAAGGAAACGGGCACTCCGGTGTTTATGATTGGCCACATTACCAAAGACGGCTCCCTTGCCGGGCCGAAAGTACTGGAGCACATGGTAGATACAGTGCTGCAGTTTGAAGGGGACAGGCATTTATCTTACAGAATTTTACGGACTACTAAAAACAGGTTCGGTTCCACATCGGAGTTAGGAATTTACGAAATGAATGCCGCGGGCTTAAGGGAAGTAACCAATCCTTCTGAGATATTGATCACCCAAAAGGAGGAGGGGCTTAGTGGTATCACCATCGGAGCGACTTTGGAGGGCAACAGACCACTTCTCATTGAAATACAGTCGCTGGTTAGTCCTGCAACTTATGGCAACCCGCAAAGGAGTACTACAGGATATGACATTAAGAGGCTCAATATGCTACTGGCTGTTTTGGAAAAAAGGTGCGGCATCAGGTTGAGCGCCCAGGATGTCTTTTTAAACATCGCCGGAGGCCTCAAAGTAGACGATCCTGCTTTGGACCTGGCAATCTGCATGGCGCTATTTAGTTCATTTGAGGAGGCAGTGATAGATGCTAATAAATGTTTTGCCGCTGAGGTAGGACTTGGCGGAGAGATCAGGGCAGTCAATAGAATTGAAAATAGAATTAGCGAAGCAGAGAAACTTGGGTTTGAAGAGATTTTTGTTTCGAGATATAATATGAAAGGGCTGGAAGATAATCAGTTTAAAATCAAAGTCGTTCCCGTGGGTAAACTCTCGGAAGTCTTTCAGGAATTGTTTGGGTAGGTATCCTGAACACCTCTGTAATCATTGCATGTATAGTCTGATTGCCTACCACTAACAGAAAAAGTGACCTGAACAAACAGCTCAGACCACTTTTGACCTACAATTAAAATGAAAGTAGATTAAGGATCTGTTTCAATTTGAGGACAACACTCAGATGGCCCTATACATTCTGAAACTCCTATGGATTGATTATGACAATAGAATTGATCAAGGGAATTACACCCGATCGGATCTAAAGTTGGTGCGCCTGTATGAGGACAATTTCCAAGTCCTTTCGTCTATTTGCCACCACCACGTACATTTCCGGTATTTTCAACACTCGTAGTGAAGCTTTTTACCTTTAACTGGTTTAATTTCAATTTTTCTTTTTTCATATTGACAATAGTTTTGTGATAAAATTTTGTATTAATGAATGTTCACTTCTACGTCACATCAATGATTGGTTTGTTACCTCTTTTTCTTCAAAAAATAGTTTTAACTAAATCTGATTGTAAAATGAGACAAAAAAAAGAGACAAACTCTTCATCGAATTTGTCTCTTCAGTTACTTTAATATTAACGATCTCACCTATTTGCCTGGCCAGCAATGAAAGACTGTCCACTTCATGTTGTATTGATTAAAGAATGCTCAAATAAAGCATTCAAAAGATTTTAAAATTGTCCGCCTTAACGAAATAGGTTTTATAATTCTCCCGGATTAGGGACAATTGTTGAATCACAAACGTATGGATCGCCGCTACAGGCCGGGTCATAAACTTCAGAAGGCTTGGGGCACCAAAAATGACCTACGGTAGGGCACCTCACATAATCAAAAGTTTTAGGTCCGATTTGAGGACAGCCGACACCATCACCTACTGTGAGCCTTCCGCCTTTAAGGTCTTGTGTATTGTTGAGGTCGGTTCTGAAACTCCTGACTTTTAAATCGCTCAGTTTAATCTTGTTCTTTTTCATCTTATTATAGTTTCGTGAATAAAAATTAGAATAAAATAAAAAAAAGTGCATCCAAAAGCAAAAAGACAATCTTCGGGATTCGATATCAAATCCTGAAGATTGTCTCTTATTAGTAGCTTAATGATTTTACTCTTGCAAAGCCGTTTAACCGCATGGCTAAGGTAAGTTCGACAATCGTGGATTATCCAAAACCAGGGCTATCACAAATAAATGGGTCGGCGCTACAGGCTGAAACATATCCATCGGATTGATTCCTGCACCAAAAATCATCTATGGAATTGCATCCCAGATAATCCAATGATTGTTCTCCAGTGTGTGGACAGGCGCCGGCACCTCCAATAGACCATCGGCCTCCTTTAATGTCTTCCACATTTTTTGCGTCAGTTCTGAAACTGCTTACTTTTAAATCACTTAGCTTAATCTTGCTCTTTTTCATCGTAGTTAGTTTTTAATTAAATAAGAAATAATGAAAAGGGAATAAAAAAAGAGGTCGTCTCAAAAGTCGTGAATTGCGAGGAAACGAAGGGCTCCACCCCGGACAATCTCTTTCGTAAAATATGCATTCAAACGAAACAGAGATAGCCGCACTTCGTTCGCTATGACGAATCGCAAACTTTTGAGATAGCCTCTCCTTTTAAATTATTTAGAATTCTTCACAAAACGCATTGTAACCACCTGACTGATTCCAGCAATAGAATGGATCATCGGTATTGCAACCCAAAGCGTCAAGAGTAGGTGCGCCGGTATGTGGACATGCTCCTGCACCACCGATAGACCATCTGCCGCCCTTCAGTTCGTTTCCGTTGATATCAGTTGTAAAGCTGCTTACTTTCAGGTCATTTAATTTGATCTTCTTTTTCATAATAAATGTGATTAATTGTGTTTAGTTGAATTTTTTGTTAAGTCTTATGGCTGTTGGCCATGTAGGCAACCCATCATCACCTTTATCCGAAAGGATGTTGTGAATTGTAATTAACGAAATTTGCCAGATAACGATGTGAGAGATGAAATGAACTGTAAAATCAAATGATAAAGTTGGTTTTTACTTCTTTAATTTCTTTGTCAGCCCATTTCACCGAGACTTAAAAGCCCTGGTTCCAGCAGAAGAATGCATCCAAAGAGTTACATCCGAGGTAATCCAGTGATTCCTCTCCAGTATGTGGGCATGCGCCACGGCCTCCGATAGACCATCTTCCGCCCTTCACATCATTTGGATTTGCTACATCTGTTGAGAAACTGCTCACTTTTAGTTCACTAAGCTTAATCTTTTTAGCTTTCATAATAGTTTGTCGATTTAGTTTAGTTCTTAAACCCGACTTCTTTTTTCTTTGTTTCAAACGTTTGTATTAAACATTTTTATGAAATACATAATGGATTATTAATATTTTGAAAGATTAATGATCTAAAGAATAACTTTCTGAAAGAATTTTAAAATACCGAATAATAAATTTTGGCGAAATGAGGGGTGGCCCTAATATTAATTGGCTGAAAAATTACTGTTTTCACTAGCTAACCGACGATAAATCAGCTAAAAAATACCCAGCAAAGAGGAACTTCTTTAACTTTTCAATTGGATATATCTACTGAAATGATCTGCCTTGCTACTAGGGCATACTGGGAATATTATTGGTTGACAGGCTTTTTTCTTTTCTGTTTCGGAATGATCAGATAGATTTTGTCTTTACCTTTTACCTTGATTTCTTCACCACCGTTCATTCGGAATTTACTAGGACTGTAAGTCCTGGTTTTTTTGATTTTTCCTCTCCCGAGTGCCAGGTTGATACCAAATGTGTAATTGAATTGCCTCAGAGTTGTGAGGTCATAATTCAGGATTCTGTCAGTACCACCGTAAATTTGTATCGGACCGATGTACCACGCCAGTGCCGCACCTAAATTAACATTTTGTTGGGGCAGCTTATTGGCAGATACGTTCACTTTCAGGTTTCTCCCCACTCTTTGTGAAATTCCTGCCCCGTATTGCATTTGTACATTCCCCCTGACGAACCTCGGAATCACTGTTGCAATCAGTTCGCTGTTTTCATTCAGATGCCAGGAACCAGTCAGATTTCCGATTGCAGGAAGTAAAGTACTGTAAGGCTCGTCATAGCTATCAATTATATTGAACCTATCGGAAATGGAATCTTCCAGTGCTTCAATCAGATCGTCGGAGTTTCTGATGTCGACACCTCCGTAAGTAAAATTAGTATTCTCCAGTTGGCGACCTTCAATTCCGTCTTTCCATGAAATAAATCCCAAGTCTGTAATGCTCACTCCTACGGTTACCTGCTCATTGACGTTAAAAGTAGCTCCAAGGTCTATGGCGGCACCTAAATTAGAACTGATGATAAATGATGTCCCATTTCTATTACTGTAAATCTCAGTATTCCTGTAAATAGCATTTTCTACATTGATATCCAGGCTGAAATTGTCCGGATTAGTGGTAAGAGAGGCTGTAAAGTCTCCAGGCGTACTGGCATTGAAGAAGCCGGAGAGTAGTTTTAGCCGATACCCAAAACTAAACCTGTCCTCTTTATCAAAATAGGTATAGCCAATGCCCATTTCCCTGAAGTGGCTGGCATTGCCTCCCAGTTTATCAAGGTTTAACTCCCGCCCAACAAAGTTGATGTTGCCATTGACGGCAAAGTCTATCAGGTCTTTAGGAAAAAACACATCCGCTTCTACTCTTTCGTTGACAAACAAACTGATAGCCGCCTGATTCTTTCTAAAACCGACAAAAAGAATGTTAATTCTTGCTTGTAGCCCGATGAAGTTATTGTCTTTCAGACTGCTGAGAATATTATCGAAATTAACCTGATTAACACCATTGTCTAATTGTGTGATTGCATCGGAATAACTCAGTCGGTTATTGTAGTTAATCGACGTACCTGATAAAACAGGAATGCTTATTACCCAGCGAGAACCTGGAAAGTACGCAGGGTTAACAGCATTGTTTTGATAGATCTCACCTTTCAACAGTCCTGATGAAATTTGTCCCTGACAAATACTGGATAATCCGGATAACAGAATGAGGATAAATGTAACTTTCTTCATATTACAATTCAATTTCTCCGGATGCACCAACACCTACTTCCACCCGAATGCCATTGGTAGATAAGATGCTGAAAAAATCATTTACATTATTACTGGGACTGTTAAGCACCAAATTGATGGAAAGATCCGATCCTGTTTTCAGTGCTTCTATTCCAGCAGGCCCCAATGGAAACTTGCTGATGGTCTCACTGTCAGAGACGATATCACCAACGGCATTGAAAATTGGTATTTCTATGACTACTGATTCCGGAATCTTAAATAGCTCTGCTCCGGTAGAGTCATTGATGGAAATTTCCATTTCGGCAATAAATGGCAGATTATTGCGGGTAACAATCTGCATAAACAATGAATCTATCTCTTCATTGTCGTAGGTTCCCTCAATGTCAAAATCTACTTTTTGAGTGAAGTCTTCCAGTCTGAATCGCAGCGGTAAGGTAAAAGTAGCGTTCGCTTTGATATCACTTGAATCAGTGACGTAGTTAAAGTTATCCGTGTTGTTAAAATTGGAGATTCCTGTAACCGGAAAGGTCAACTGATTAGGTGCCAGGTTAAACAGGTCTCTGATATTGGAATTTGCCGAGTTAATAGTCACTGTCGACAGTGCCGGTTCAAAAATATCATCTCTGCTAAAAGCAATGATTTGTGGGTTGTCAGGCACCGTGCCTGATAAAAATACTGAATCACCGCTATTATTTTTCGCATAAATGCTGTCTGTCAATATGCCGATCGGAATCCCAAATCTATTTTCAAAATCTATTTGAATTTCCGGTCCTTCAAAAACGATTCCGCTGCTAAGCGCATCTTCAAATAAGTCGATTTCGATGATTCCACCGTCGATTGTTATAGAGTCCTGCCCAAATAAGCCAAAGATTTTTTGAAAGTCCTGGTCTTTGTAGAGAAATTCAAACTTGAGTTCGTCCTCTGCTTTTAGAATTTGCCCGGGCTCAATAATGATTTCACCCCTGAAGACGGATCGGAAATTGTTAGCATCGTCATTCAGAATCGTTTTATGATCTACCAGCGACCTGACCTGCTCATCCGATGGATTGTTGCTACCGTCAAAATTAAGAATGCCTGAAAATGCCAAAGGTGCATCAGTATTTACATTTCTGGTATTTTCAATTTCAAAACTATATTCAAAACTGCATGAACATGTTGACTCCACATTGAAAATTACTGTCCCGTTATCGTAAAAAACGCTGTCCAACCGCTCGTCACCGGTAGGCTCATAGACATATATAAACTCTTCTTCGAAAGGAATCCTGACTGTTGTACCAATGGGAGCTACCGATTGTTCGGGAAAAACTGATCCCTCACCATTTACATCGTCAATGGCAATAAATTCATCGGAAAGGCTAAAGGAAGAAGAATCCTTAAAGGTGAGGATAATGACCTGATCTGCATCAGTGCCTATCTCAACCAAATCGTCGTTGAGCTCTTCGATTAGTTCCTGCATAGTATACTCAAAGGTGCCGAGAGGTGCTACTACTACAGGCTTCAGATTCTGTAATTCCAGGTCATTGAACTCCAATTCATTGACATTACAGGCAAAACAGAAAACAATTATTCCTACAATAATTCTGATTTTTGACCAGTACATAAATTTTATAACTAAATAATTAACCCGTTATTTTATTAATAACCCGTTAATCTCATTAAACCCTACTGTGCTTTGTGTTCCTCCGGTGTGTATCGCTAGAATCCTAGTTGAGTCGTAAAAGTAACTATTTTTTATCAGATCCTGTAAACCAAAAATCATCTTTCCGTTGTAAATGATATCAATAGCTATTTGATTGACCTCTTTAAATTTATTAATGAAATCTACCAGTTGCATATTCCATTTAGCATATCCACCAAAATGGTAGCTGCCGATTAGTTCCCAACTTTCGCCATACTTTTTATGGACAGAGATGTGTTTGCCTATCTCCTTTTTCAGAAAATCTCCCTTCAGTGCGGGAAACACCAGTACTTTTTGGTGGGGCATGGCACTGTTGATGATACCTGCTGCGGTTCCGCCCGTTCCGGCACAGACACAGATAACATCAAAGTTTTCAGTATGACTACCCAGAATTTCTGAAGTGCCTTTGATTGCTTTTTTGTTAGTACCACCTTCGGGAATTAGATAATAGTCTTTCGGGTTTACCATATATTCATTTAAGAAATCAGGCTCTTCCTTTCCTCGGTAGGCCTCTCGTGAGACAAAAATTAGTTTCATTCCCTGTTCACTCGCAAACCTCAATGTGTGATTCGATGTATGATTCAGTTCATCACCCCTGATGATGCCGATACTCTCATAATTGTGAGCTTTTGCACAGGCAGCGGTAGCGGCAATATGATTTGAGAATGCCCCTCCAAAAGTGACGAGCTTTGTCATTCCTGACTGTCGCATCTCCAGGAAATTATACCTGAGTTTTCGCCACTTGTTTCCCGATATGTGAGGGTGCAGCAGGTCTTCCCGGAGCACATGGATTTTCGGTGTGCCGGTAGGTAGGTCAGGAATTTTTACGGGCTGAACTTCGGATATCACTAATCGATCAAACATTTTTCTGCTTTAGTAATGTTAGAGTTATCACTTTTTAATAGCATGGATGAATTTTTTGTGATGATTACTACGTCAGTTTTTTTGAAAAGTACATTCTGCAATGTCCGGGAGGGAAATCATCAATTCGACCGATAATCGAATACCCTTTACTCAGATAAAAGTCAGGAGCTTGAAAATCGAAAGTATCCAACATCGAGATCACAGCTCCTTTTTCTTTAGCTACACGCTCCATTTGATCTAAAAGAGCGGAACCAATTCCAAGTTTTCTATGGGATTCAGCTACCCAGAGGATCTTTATTTCCAAACCGTTCCAATAACCAATTCCCCCAAGTATGCCACCAATGGTATTCCCGTTTTGGTCAGTTGCTGCATATTCAAGAGCTGTCCAGGTGTCGGCCATTTCAGGAACACCTCTTAGATTATAGTCATTGATCCCATCAACAATGGTTTTGATCTGATCTTTACCACATTTTTCAATTGTATAGGCTCCTTTCATCCGGGGGTATTATTGTCTGCAATTAACCACAAAGTTAACCGAAGGGAACCTAAAGCCATTGTAAATTCCTTTTGAGGCGAGAATTGCTTCAAAAATAATTCAGTGAGACCCTGTATCTTTGTGCCTATGACGAGTGAAGAGTATAATCAGGAAGAGGACGAATTGTTTGAGCACCACAGAATTGTTGCAGACCCGAAACAGACACTGCTCAGGGTTGACAAATTTCTGATGGACCGGTTGGCAAATGTGACCAGAAACAAGCTGCAGGATGCTATTAAAAGTGGTTTTGTCCTGGTAAATGGAAAACCGGTAAAGCCGAATCATAAGATTCATCCCAATGACGAGGTAAAAATAGCGCTTCCGGAACCCCCTAGAGATACAGAAGTGGTCCCTGAAGATATTCCGATTAATATTGTCTATGAAGATGATGACCTGCTCGTGGTGAATAAAGAGGCGGGTATGGTAGTACACCCTGCCTATCAAAACTGGACTGGCACGCTGGTCAATGCGCTTACTTTTCACTTTCAGAATCTGCCAACTATGCCGGATAATGATGGCAGACCCGGATTGGTACACCGGATAGACAAAGACACTTCCGGACTTTTGGTGATTGCTAAGTCGGAGCTGGCAATGTCCGGTCTGGCCAAACAATTTTTTGATCACTCGATCGAGAGAACCTATTATGCCCTGGTTTGGGGAGTGCCGTCACCTGAAAATGGGACGATAGATGTTAATCTGGGTAGAAGTCTGAAGGATCGGCGAATTACGGCGGCTTTCCCGGAAGGTGATTTTGGCAGACATGCAATTACCCACTATGAGTTGATCAAAGACTTACGCTATGTCAGCCTGGTAAAATGCAATCTTGAAACAGGGCGTACTCACCAGATAAGAGCTCATATGAAGCACATCGGTCACCCGATTTTTAGTGATGCTACCTATGGTGGTGACAGAATTATGAAAGGTACCCAGTTTAGCAAGTACAAGCAATTTGTGGATAATTGTTTTAAGATTATTCCCAGACAGGCACTGCATGCCAAGTCGCTAGGGTTTGTGCACCCTAAGACGAAAGAGTTCATGCAGTTCGATTCGGAATTGCCCGAGGACTTTCAGCAGGTGATGGAAAAATGGGATCACTACGTACAGCATGTAGATTAAAAATTATTCATTAGTTCTTTTTCAGATGTATACAAGCGTTCTGATTTTAATCACCATTCAATTTTGTAAATCACTCAATACAGAATTCAACGTGATAATGATTTTTGCCTCTTAATTTTTTTTGACGGGATATATTTGTTGGCTAGGTGATTCAAAATCAACTGCTTAGCTGCTGGTATCAGAAAGAAATATCGCATCTGAGAAAACATTCATGAAAATAATTCTAATTTTCCGGGTGACTTTTTTCACATCGCGGATTATTACTGTAAACAATGAGATAAATCTGTTGGCAAACCAAGGATTCACTACCGGACCATTACCAGATGAGCAGCAAATGATAGATGCTGCCAAACGTGATTTTCGGCATTTTGAGCCTTTATATGATCATTATTATGAGCAGATATTCAGGTTTGTTTACAGAAGGTCAGACGATGATGCGATAGCTGCTGATTTGGTCTCGCAGGTTTTTTATAAGGCATTGGGAGGGTTGAAAAACTATAAATATACTGGCATACCATTTGGTGCCTGGTTGCACAGGATTGCTTCCAACGAAGTAAAAAAACATTACCGAAATAAGGGCACCCGGAAAATATTTTCTTTGGAAGAAAGTCAGGTAAAAGAGCTGATCTCTGCAGATGAAGAAGACGACCTGGAAGTGAAGCTGAGACAGCTGGTGGATTTTCTCAAAGAATTGGAAGAGGAAGAGTTGATGGTGGTGGAATTAAGGTTTTTCGAAGAGAAAGGTTTTAAAGAAATTGCTTATATTCTGGATATGAAAGAGAGCGCAGTGAAGATGAGGACCTACAGAACTCTCGATAAATTGCGTAACCTTTTTAAAATCAATATAAATGACTAAGTACGATATCAGAATAAGGAGGGAGTCATTTAGCAAAGGACGAATAGAGCGTCACAAAGACTTTAAAAAGTTCAGTGGCATGTATGAAGAAAGGCGCTCTAAGAACTCTTTGACAAGACTGCTTTTGATCATCATTACGCTGATTATTTTCTGTACAGTCATGTACTTTGGCTATTTCAAAATGAAAGATGAGCCAAAAGAGGAACAAAAGAACACAAAGGCTACCACTACTTTAGTAGTGAAGAAGAAGTTGTAATCAATCATCGTTCATTCGAAAGTGCTAAACCTTGTTTCCCGGGCCCGGGAGTTTTCTAATGAACTTATAAAAAAATATTGGCAAGATATCGAAACTGGTTAAGTGACGGTAGACAGGTAATCTATGTCCTGTTTTCAAGGAAAAAATTATGAATCGTTCAATTAAAATTTAATCAAATGAAACCAAGAAAGAACCCCAAATATGACCTTCAGAGAAGAAGAGTCCTGTTTTTAAGCATTGGATTGTGTATCAGTCTGGGATTAACGCTTACGGCTTTTGAATATGCAGTTCCTATGGCAGAGGCGCCTCCAATTTTACCACCTGTCGACCCATTTGAAGAAGTGATCCTGGAAATTCCGCAAACGCGTCACAAAGAACCAAAGCCTGCCAAAAGGCCAAAAGTTGTCATTCAGCCAGTTGTTGTTACCACTACTGAGGCCATTACCGAAGAGATCAAGTCTGTATTTGAGCCAACTGAAAATGATGAACCTCAGGACTTTGTCGATGGGGTTGATTATGGTGAAGATGATATTCCCATAGAGGTGATAGAAGAGGCACCGATTAACTGGGCAGAGAAAATGCCGGTACCGGAAGGAGGAATGGCTGCTTTTTACAAGTATTTGAAGAAGCACTTAAAGTATCCGTCTCAGGCCAGAAGAATGGGAATAGAGGGTAAAGTTTTCGTACGGTTTGTTGTTGATAAAAATGGAGAGGTATCGAGACTTTCAATTATGAAGGGAATAGGAGCGGGATGCGACGTAGAGGCATCAAGAGTGATTCAAAACTATCCTTCCTGGGAACCGGGTAGGCAAGGGAATCGCTCAGTAGCAGTTTGGATGGTGATGCCCATTCACTTTAAGCTTAACAAATAACAACTGGTTTTAATGAGCAGTACCCGGCGCGGTGGATTTTTCAAATCCACC
>JBCBHL010000213.1:0-12810 GCA_038525605.1 Bacteroidota bacterium | reverse complement strand
AGAATGTTGAGTTGTTACCAGAACCTGCAACATTCTCTAACGTGAAGATTTACGAAGGTAGCTGCGGTGAGAGTACTGCGGTACTGGAAAACTTCGATACAAGAGTTGATATTCTTGGAGATCAGGATGAAGACGCTTTAGCAGCAATCAATATCGCACCTAATCCTGTTTCGAGAGGATCGTTGTTGAGGTTGATTGGCGGTGAAACTGAATTGCAGGGTGCTTCTTACTCTATCATCAGCATGTCTGGTCAGGTCGTGAGTAGAGGCGATGTAAGTGGTGAGGCTACTGTTAACATTGAAGAACTGAATGCAGGAATCTACATGTTGAGACTGGAGAACGGGTTTACGAAAGTAAACAAACGTTTCATAGTACTCGACTGATAAAAAATAAAGAGTTTAATACGTTGAAACCCTGGCAAAGATGTCAGGGTTTTTTTGTTGTGCTGTGATTAAAATTCTGTAGTCTCAGGTGGTTACAGTAAAAAGTTGGTTTATTTTCTTAATAATAGTTTCCAACTAGAAAAAAATACCTAAAAGTGGGTATTGTTAGAAGTTGACAATTCAGATATTTTAGCATCAACTGTCAGCTTAGTTTATGAAAATGAAGTTACTTAGTTAACATTTAATCATCGATTGGCAGATTCTTTAATAAAAAAGCAAATGCTATTTAGATTATTTTGATTTCATAAATTAATACTAATTACCAGCTAAGAGATGCGATTCAACTTCATAAAGACAAGTTATTTTCTACTGATTTTGTTACTTGGGTTAATAACGAGTAATTACTTGTATTCACTTCATCAAGAAGAAAGAACCACTATTTACGATTCAACTGGAAGTGTCGATAAAGATAACCTTTGGCAGGTCAATTCATTAGGATATTTTGGCTGGCTGAGAACTTTATACATTGGAATGTCTGCTGATGAGTTCAGTTTATACTTGACTGAAAAGCACCAAATCAGGTTGGATTCTATTATTGATGGTGATAAGGAAGTAGATATGTACAATGGCAACATCGATATATTTTCGAACAATAACGACCTTGTTTATTGGTACGATTCTATTGGTTTGCTTTTACCAGAGGTGCAAAACACTTTAACAAATGTCCCCAAAAGTGATACTCTTAATTATTTACCAGCCTTTACACACAAGAGTTTTGACTTCTATGAAATAGATTATGAGAACGCACCCGACATGATGAGATTATTCCAACATAGGACAAGGGCAATTTTCCCGAAACATTTAAATGACACTATTTCCCGTGCTACCTTTTGGTTTCAGAGAGAAAAAACCAATACTAGTTTGTTTAGAGTGGATTTAAGTTTTAAAGATAATTCAAGACCTAATATAAAAGAGATCATTGAGGGTGTATCATTACAAAAAGCCTCCAGAAACAGCGTACGTTATCTCGATCTGATGAGTAATAGTTTCAGTGGTTTCGCTGCGGAAAATGATAAGAGATTCTTAGTAGATGACATTTACACAGTTGGAAACGGTGAAGTGGGTGACGGAACAATAGAACAAAAAAGAGATGATGAAATCAAACGTCTGATCGATGACAGCACACATCTTGCATTACAAAGAATAGATTTGGTAGAATTGATCAATGCCTACAACAGTTACAATGATCCATTTATCAAAAGTAAATATTGTGGAGAGATAAATAAGAGCAGACTCAAAATGCTATTTGCAGAATCTGAATGGATGTACGATGATATCCAGGACTATCTCGATGAAAGTGATGTTTGTAACAGGCATAATAAAGACATTATCCTAAGCCCGGAGTTCAAGGATTTATACAATTACTACTACTTGTTAGAAGACAAAATAGACTATGAGATAGACTCGTTTGAAGTTTACAGAAAACAATACATTGATTTTTACAGAGAATTATTGTTGTTTCCATACAGGAAAAAGGGGATTAGAAAATTACTAGATCCTTCAAGATTTAAGAAAATTCTTGATGAACCAATTATCGAGGAAATTATTTCAAATTTAGAAGATACAGATAAGACCATTTATGAAAACACCTTTTTCCCCGGCCGACCATTTAGAAACGAGTCACCGGATAACGATGATTTTTCAGGGTGGTTGTTAGCCAGAAAAAATATAGACAGTGTGATCACCGAAGTGGGAAAAAGGATCGATAGTCTGAAGATAAGAATCTATAATTTAGATTTGATGAAAGTCTATTACAAGGGGATAATTGATGACATTGACCATAAAAATTACATAAGGATAGATGAAGAATATTGTCCTTTGTTTCAATACTATCCACTCAAAAATTTTCCCAAAGCTTCCGACTCATTAGCATTCTATGCCAAAAGGGAATTGGAGACAACTCTTGATGACCTCATGCAACTTACTACTGAAAATATAGATAACCTTGGATCTGTAGCTGGTTTGGATACCAGGAGTGATAAAAAGATAACCAACTACAAAGATTCTTTGTCTGAATATCGAATAAACTTACAAGATGCTAAAGCAGCTATAGAGAATATACCGGATCTCTTACAAAGAAGGATGATTGCTGCAGACACCATACTGATAAACATCAACCAATCAATAAAATATGCAGACTCAGCCTCTGTATGGCTGAATGAGCTCAGTGCTTATCAATCTCAAACAGTTAATAAAAATGAACTGGATAGTGCTGAAGTTGATTCAATAGTAAGTAAAGTCATTAAAATTGGTAAGTATTCAGTTTTGACTGAAAAAGAGCTGAATAAAACGCTTAAATACGCTATCAAAATAAATACAACTTCTGAAGAACTTCTGACTTATGACGATACGACTGCATACTTTTATGAAACAAAGCCAAAGTACGTGGAGCTGACCAGCAAAACCTTTGTCCCAATTGACAGTGTGTTTTTTAGGAAATTAATGGCTTTGCTGGATAAAAATTGCCTGTGCTCTTACTCACCGGATTGTTCATATATTAATCGTGGAAAAATAGATCGATTATTGGATAATTTTCACAGATATGTGAAGGCTATAGACATTAGAATAGATGAGAGGTTTACGAAATTACGAATTCTTAGAGCTTCAGAGAAAAAAGCCAGGTATAATAAAAACAAAACCTGGTCATATTCAGAAGTGTTTGGAGAAGGTGTTCAATTGATTGTCTGTTGGCATTCAGATGATAATAACCTGGCAAAATATTACGAACAACAAAACAAGCCTCATTTCTATCCTTCGCTTTCAGTATATGACCGGAAGAAACTTACAGAATGGCTTGAGCTAAACAAACAAGATGAAAACTAGTATACGCTTTTTAATAGCACCGCTTGTGTTGATTGTTTCTATGACTTGGCAGCTACAAGCTCAGCAGAAAATTGACTGTAAGGGTAGGAAGCAAAAAGACTTTGAAAAGGGGATTTATATGGGTTATAAGTTTAGCGCCATCACGGATACAGGTGAATACTTTAAAGAGCAAACTAAGAGGTTATTTCCAGAAGACTCTGAATTACATATCCCTTACTCCATTATTTATGATTTGGTTTTTGGCACTAATAAAACTGATAGCATAAAATTATTTGATGGACAACTATTGAATAAAAATAAGTCAACTATAGTAAACTTTAAGAATTCAAACTTCCTTAGTAATTGGTTTTTAGAAGGCTCATTTATTTATCAGCAACATACTGAAGAGGTGCCATCAAACGATATTTATGGGAATGATACAATTGAAGTTGATACTGTTTTTTATTCTTATAATGTTGTTGGTTTTGAGCTTTTTGAAGAAATAACGCTGATTGACACGCTTTTTCAAAGATCTCATTTATTTTTAAATATCCAGTATAAAAGACAATTGGGGAATACATATTTATATCAATATTATCTACTTGATTTAACAGATAGAAAAACCCAAGCCTACTTAAATAGTAAAAAGCTTATCGTTGGAGTTCAACAAGTACCTTTTTACGATTGGCTTGCATCAGGTGCTTTCAAAGCTCGCATGAGTTTTGTAATAGATGGTAAATCTCCACCGACAGACTATTTTGCAGAGGGTATGCCAGAACCAACAAAAGGTTACTTAACTCAGGAGTATTACAAACTGGGTAAGTGCGTTGCTGATGTGAAGAAGAAGTTACGGGAGGAAGCTAAAAAAAGCAATAGCCAACAATGAACGGCCAATTGCAAAACTGCTTGGTCATAATTCTCAATTTACCCTATCTTTTACTCATGCGAAATCCATTGATTGATATGAGAATTGTACCAAAAACAGCAATCGGCATATTATTGGTTATAATATTTACAACCTCCAACACCTTCAGCCAGGAGCAACCTCAGCAATTAGATTCGCTCATCACTAACGAACTAAATTCCATTGATCTAAACAAATCTGACACCCTATCGCCCTGGGCGACCTACTATTACATTCCTTTTGTTGCTCACAATGAATCAGGGATTCCTTTGCTCGATGGCAATCAAAATCCTACAGGACTGAAACTAAAACCAGAAGATTGGTGCAAAGCTGCTATAGAAGGAACTGTGTCAATCAAAAAAGATCAGGATAACTATCTGCTCAACTATGCTGGAAGATCGGAGGAGCTGCAGTACGATTGCCGGAAGTGTTCCAGATACAAAAACTACGCTGGTTATGAAAAGACTGGCAAAGTCCTTTGGGGCAAAACTACCGGATTCGGAAAAGGTGTTCGCAATTTCAATCTCGTTCCCTATCGATCTATTGCGGTAGACCCGTCTCTGCTTCCATATGGCAGTATATTGTACATTCCAGCTGCAAAAGGACTAAAGTATACAGGCACCAATGGAGAAGTCAAAAACCATGACGGATTGTTCCTTGCAGCAGATAATGGCAGTCAAATCATCGGTAACCACATAGATATATTTATCGGCACCTCGCAGAACAGCGAATGGTCCTTTATTAAATCCAAACCTTCGGCAACATTCAAAACATATTTAATTTCAAATGATAAAATAAGCAGTTGGCTATTGAAAATGCATCAATAACGTTCTTTCTCTTTGAAAATCAGTCATTTCCAAGGAGTTAATTAAAAGAAATCTACGAGCTAAGAAATCATTCAGCGTAAGTAAACAGGAGTCGGGCGATTAGTTTAAGACGACCTTAAAATAAAGCGATTAGTTTACTTTCCCATACCATCTTTGAAAATAGAAGCTCTGAAAGCCATTAACTTTTCATAATAAGCTTTAGCAGCCTTTTCTATCACTAAATTACTACGTTTTCCTTTGCAAACCTTCCTGATATAGTCCAGATGAAAGGTTTCTCCATTCCTTTTTTTAGCTATTAACTGTATCTCCCTGAAATCGCGTTGGGTTAACTCCGATAGCTTAAATTTCTTAATTTGAGTGGTTTTCGGCATATTTGTCTAATAAGTTAAGACAACTAATATTAGTTGTTAAAGTATAAAAGTAAGTATTTAACAAAAATAATATATAAAATTGGGTCATTTTAATAAAAATATTAGATATTACAGAAAAAAGCGAAGGCTGACTCAAGATGCATTCGCAGAATACTTAGGCATCAAGAAAGGTAAGCTGATTGCGTGGGAGAACAAGTCAGAGCCTAAATTTGGTGAGTTAGTGAGGATTTGTGAATTACTGAAAGTGAACCTGATCGATTTCATCACGCAGGAAATTACAGATAAGAACAAACATGAGTTCTTTGATGATAAAAATTCGTCAACAAAGAATTTTAATGATCCATTATCACATTACGGTAAAGACAGATTCAATTTATTCAATCAAAATATTGAAGATTTGGACGTGTTTTCTATCATAGACAGAGTGATTTATACAAATGATGCCAACTCCAGAAGAGAATTAGCGGAGGCCCTGAAAACCGAAGTGGGTAAGTTGCTACTAGATCTGGCAAAGCAAAAAGATAAGAACATCCTGCTATTGGAAAAAGAAAGTGAGAGAAACACCCATATGGAAGTAGATACGACCATTGAATCGGATTCTGAGCCAGATCAGGAATAAGACTAACCCAATTGTTTATGTCAGGTATTTTAAAGTGTGCCGTATTCCCAGCGACACTTATTCTTTCCTTGATCGTATTGGCTTGTGGGGAGCCTGAATCAAACCAACTGAATGAATCTTCTGTAGGAGATTTTGCCGATGTGGTCAATGTAAGTGTTAGCGGATCAGCAGGAGAATATACTTTTGCTGTTACCATTTCAAGTCCGGATACAGGCTGTGAGCAATATGCAGATTGGTGGGAGATCATCAGTGAAGATGAGGCGCTTATATATAGAAGAATCTTAAGGCATAGTCATGTGAATGAACAGCCATTCGTCAGATCTGGAGGACCTGTCAATATTGCGTCTGATCAGAAGGTGTGGGTTAGGGCTCATATGAATAATGTGGGATACGGTGGTCGAGTCTATTACGGGTCAGTGGAAGAAGGATTTGAAATCGGAGAAATGCCTGAAGCGTTTGCGTGGGATTTGGTTCAGGAGCAACCCTTGCCCGATGGTTGTGATTTTTAATTCAGGCTCGAAAAGATTCGTTGGAGTAGACTGAAATAGTGTTACTGATAAAATCAGGACAAAAAAAGTATGAGGACCACAAAAAGAAATGCCACAGAAGTGGTTCTTGAAAAATGATTGTGATCCTCAAAACTTCAAATGCTATTGAGTGGGGCCGTTATCCACTCGGGATTCCAGCGTAAACTCTATACTGTTATTGATGTTTTCAAACAAATCCAACCCGGTCAGGCTTTCTATGCTATTGACCGACGTTCTAAAATTACCCCAGTTTGTGTTAATATTCATGTCATTAGGAATATTCACTGCAATCACTCGAGTCGAGGTTGTTACCCTATTGATGTCGTTAGAGCCGTTCGGTAAAATCAGAATAACTTTCCAGAAAGAGTCAGGTACATCAATCCTGCCACTACTGATTGTAGATCTGAATCCATTTCTTCCGGTTCCACCAGTTCCTGCAATACCAGCCACAATGTACAGTTCATTTCCATCATCTGCCAGCTTTCTGCAATAATCTTCCAATCTTGCCCAGCTTCTTTGGTTGTTGTCAGGCGACTGAGGAGCAATATTGGTCATGAAAAAAGTATTGGAATTGGCAGTGCTGCTGTAAGTTCTATCGGCGGATGGGCAAATATGCCCTCTGTCAAAACCGGAATTAGTATAGTTTCCGGAAGTAGGCCTGAAGAAACTGGAAGGAAGTGAGGTGTCAGACTTAAAGCAATTGCATCTAGGCGCACTTCCTGTCCATGCTGTGCTCAGATGCCAGCTTACCCAGTTGGGAGTCCCCCTGTCATTGTTGTAGGAAGCCGCATAATCAGTCCTGGATACCAGGTAATTATTGGGGCTGTTGGAAGCATTTGAAGGGTTCCCAAAGGTTAGGTTATTATCTCGGGTCGCCGTTCCGCTACCACCACCCCCTGATGCGGTTGTGTTAATTTCGAAGTTGTCGATATTAATTCTGGAGGATCCACCACCGGTTTTATATATGCCAAAACGAACTCTCGCACTGGTGTTGATGGTGAAACTAACTGTGTTCAGAGTAGTAGAAGTAGTATTGATAGTGCCGCCAGCATATTGCCAGGATGAGCCTCCGTTATAGGAGACAATTAGTCTCCAGCTCGAATTGCTATCACTACCAAATTTTGCATGTCTTACTCTGATGGTAGAAACGCCATTGTCCATATCGAATGACATGATTGCATAGCCGGTATTTCGTATTCTGGCCGATTTGCTGTTGTATTTCCTGTCGCTGCTGCTGGTGCCTATCAGCGCATCACTCAAATACCAGCTGCCGGAACTTAACGAGACTGAGCCTCCAGCATATGCTGATTTGCTACCAGACTCAAAAGATTCTGTAAAACCAGTTGTGCGGGCCATTGTATAGCCACTTGCATTGTTGTGACCTTCATAGTCGTGGGGACCTTCATTGTCATAATAATGTACTTCAATATTGGGGATTTCGCCATCAATGGTGAGTGTCTCAGCTTCAATCATTTCATTGATATCGTCCAAAGTATCTTCTTCGGAACAGCTGAAAACAATGAAGGCCATCATTAGCCCGAAGGCTATGTGTTTCATTTTCATAAGAAATATTAGTTTAGGTTAGTCAAAAAAGCGTAATGTCTTTCTTGAGTATCAATTTAGAATATTTTGAGTTATCTCAACTGGATAAGTAGGTAGAAGTGAAAAGCGTAACAATTCGATAAAATATCGATAATGGTGTGGCTGCTCGAAACGGCCAACTGACCAATCCACAATGATTTTCTGAAAGAAGTCTAATAGTTTCCTGTTGAAAACTTTTTATTTGTAATTTCACGAACAGAACCTGCGTTACATTTTATAATCTATCAAACTAAAAGGATGTTTCATAGCGATTTCTCCGTGAATCCGGTTAAAAGAGGTGTTTTTAAGTGACTAATTATTACGAAGTACTGGGGGTAAAAGATCAGGCTCCACCGTCTGAAATAAAGCGCGCCTATCGGAAGCTTGTCAAAATCTATCATCCTGATATCAATACTACCCCGGAAGCGGCTGTCAAAATTGTTGAAATCACAGAAGCGTACGAGGTGCTCTCAGACCCGTTTGCAAAGACCAATTATGATCTGGCATATTTCGAAGGTGTGAAAACCTCCCACAACCAATCTTATCAGGAGACACCGGAAGATCTGGCCAGAAAAGCTTATAAGCGAAAAAGAGAAGCCGAAGAAAGGGAATCAATTGCCCGGAATCATAAGCTAAAAACCACTTTTTATCGCTATCAGCGAATGAGTTGCTATGTATTTCTGGTGATCTCTTTCATATTCACAATTGACTTTTTTTACAAGCCGGCATACGACACCTATTCAGTGCGATCGATTATTTTGGAAAAGGGAGATAGGAATCAATTTGTAAGCATCGTCAACTTTTCGTCAGGGGTGGTGATAGAGTCTACAAGAGGAGTGTACGATCATTATGATCCCACAGGCAAGATGCCAGTGCGCATCTATTATTCCTCCGTTTTTGGCATACAGTCGGCTATTGGGGTGAAATATAATGGCGAATGGCTGCAGTATAAAGCATTTGGAAGCCTCCATGAATTTGAAAATATTTTTGCCTATTTGATGATGTTGATTAGTTTGATGATTATCATGCAAAAGGAATATCGCGACTGGGCGTTGACCATTGCCTTTGTTCCACTTTTTATTTTGCTTTTCCTTCTTCTTGTTCTTGGGTAATTTTCTCGTAAATATGGTTCTGCCTTCTGTCCGGTTTTCATGAATCCGAATATTTGGATTCATTAACTGATGAAACTAGTTGACAGACTTGATTTTTTTCTGATTCAATCTTTTAATGCTACATGCTGAATCTCCAATCGGTAATTGTTCTCATCTACTGGAGGGAAATTTTCGTATATAACGGTATTAATTAAAGTATTTGCTTTATTCAATGATAGACATAGTTGCCGGGTGTCTTAAAATGTCCGGTGAAGATTAATTTAATTACAACTTTACAATCATGTTAAAAAACATTTTAAATGTGAACGGCTCGAAAACGATCGACAAGTCAGAGCAGAAGCGTCTCAATGGTGGAATGACTTTCTGCCCCGGAGACTTGGTATTAGACTTTTGTCAGGGAAGATGTATTGTCCCGACATGTAACCCTCAAAATTTTATTGGAGGCTGTTTGGCCAATGGGTTTATGTGTTAAAAGTAATCCTTAGGTCAACTAAGGAGGTCAATTAACAGATGTTGAAAACGCGCTGCTTGTTCGGCGCGTTTTTAGCGCATCAGTTATCGGTGTTATTTCGGTCTGATACCTGTCATTAATAGACACTACGATTTGTATTTGAGCAGGTGGTGCGAGAAGTGTAATCGACAGGATAATTGTTCAAATCTGACAGTTTGATAATGAAAAAGTGTGAAAAAGGTCTTTGAAAGAAGTTTAAAGATGTTCCTAAAGAATATTTAAGAATTTTATTTGTCTTAAAAATAATATCTTTTGATAATTAACGCATTATATTTGCAGCTCGTCTTTAGTTAGCGCTTATCGTGTATAGGTGCTGACGTTATCGTTTATTCAGGACCCGGGAGCGGGTCCTGATATTTTTGTGTTTTCTTTCTGATTGTTGATTTTGGCGCATTTTAACAAATGCAATTGAGGTGATATCAGCATTGTCAGAAAATTGCCAATCAATCCTTTTTTGTGTAAGAATACCAATCAGATTGATTCCCGATTCAGCTAACTTTTGGGATTTAAACTATCCGGATTAAAGGGTGTTGCTGATCTTAGCCTTCATTTTTAAAGGAATAAAAGATTAATTTTACTGAAACAAGGTAAGTATAAATTAATTAGATACGCTGAATGCGACAACCGGGTGAAGGTGAACAACTGAAAGGTATTCTTGAAGGAAATGAGGAGGTCATCAAATATGTATACAGGAGAAATTTACCCTCAATTACAAAGTTTGTGGTTTCTAATTCCGGAACGGAAGCAGATGCGGAAGATATGTTCCAGGAAGCGCTGATAGTTGTTTACGACAAGCTAAGGAAAGATCAGTTAAAACTGAGATCGTCACTGTCGACCTTTTTGTTTTCTATTTGCAAAAACTTGTGGATGAAAGTTCTTAGAAAAAATAAGAAGTCAGTAAAGAAATTGGAGGGAGAAGAACTGATAGCTGATGAAAACCTGATAGAAAGTATTGAAGCGAGCGAAAAATATTTATTGTACAGAAAGTATTTCAGAATGCTGGATTCCAGGTGCAGGCAGGTGTTGGGCTTGTTTATTTCGGGTGTAAATACCGAAGAGGTGATGTCTGTCACTGGTTATTCCAACGCGCATTTGCGAAAAAAAAGATTTGAATGCAAGAAAAAGCTGATAGAAATGATCGAGAAAGACCCTGCTTATATTGAGCATGCTCAGCGATCCCAATTGTAATGGAAAGGACACAGGAATTATTCGTTCAGATAGAAGATTATCTCAATGGCCAGATGGATGCCGCTGACAAGGATGCCTTTGAAAGACAAATGTCTTCAGAAGAAGGTTTGAAGGCAGAGGTGGAAAAACACCGCCTGCTGAAGGAAGCAATGGGCGATGCGGATTTGATGGCTTTTCAGGAAAAGCTGGGTCGGGTAAGTCTGGAATTGAAGGAAGAAGCGATTCAGCCAAGTCGTCAGTCGTTCAGTTATCAATTGATTTTTAAGTATGCAGCTGCTTTTCTGTTGTTGATCGTTTCCATAATTGCGGTTATTAGCTTTTTGCCAAATGATCAATCTGGTCAGCTATTTCAGGATTATTACACTCCATATCCGTTGGAGAGCTCGTTGAGAGGATCGGAGGAAAGTGCGGAGTTGATTGTTGTAAAGCAACAGTATAAAAATGAGCAATATGTGGAGATAACGAGTGATCTGGAACGATTGTCAGTCTATTATGAGCAGGACCACTCATTGAAGCTCTACCTGGCAAGTTGTTACCTGGAACAAGCACAACTCCAAAAAGCAAAACGCGTCTTATCGCAAATTCCCGTCGATGACCACTACAGATCGAAAGCCGAATGGTTTCTGGCTCTCATTAGTATAAAGGAAGGCAAGAAAGAAGAGGCATTGATCCTATTAAAACAACTATCCAAATCAGATTCCTTCTATACAGAATCGGCAATGGATATATTGAAGGAGCTCCGGTAGAGCTATATTGGCTAAAAATTATCAGCTAAATTTTCTCCGTTTTTCAGTATTCTGATTCTATTTTTTGATAAAAAACCTATTTTCTTCAGGTTTTTTTAAAAATCACAGTAACAAAATAGAAGTCGGTGGTATTAACAAGCAATTCGACAAACTAACAGTATAACTAATAGCTATTTTGACAAAACAAAGTGTGGTTTCATTTTATAAGATTCGCAGAAAACCAGCTTCGTCAGTTTTCAGGCTTTCTTTTGGTTGTTGGTGCTTTTTGTCGGACAGACAAATGCATTGAGTGTCTCAAAATGTTCAATGATTAGATTAATAACACTAAAACTATTTACTTATGCTTAGTAATTTGAAAAGTCTGGGGAATGCAAAGATTCTCGCAAAAGCAGATCAGAGAAGATTCAACGGAGGTTCATCCGCTTTGTCGTGTTTTGTATTTGCTCCTGGAAATGAAGAATGTCCAACAGGGTGGAGGCCTGATGGGACAAGATGTTGTAGAACAGACTTACCACACATTGTATTTGTGCCATAAATCAATTTCAGCTTTAGGTCATCTTGTAAGGAGGTGGCCTTACTTTGATATATAAATTATCGAGAAGTGCTTATGGTCGGAATAAGGAAGTACTTCGGTGTCGAAATGATCTTTACAGACACATATACCGAGTGTCTTTAAATGTTCGGTACAATAAATAGATTAAATTAATTGAATTATGTTACAGAATTTGTCAAACATTAAAAACGCAAAAAATCTTAACAAGGCAGAGCAGGAGAAAATCAATGGAGGACTTCTTCAAGTGATACCAAACCAGTGCTATGGCTCGGTTTCTTTTTCTCCTGATGGGACATGTGGTCCTGGCGAGAGATTGATTGGTCACTGCATTTGCTGTGCTGATAAATACGCTTAAAAAGATTTTCCCTTAGAAATCGAAGCGGCCACCTTAACGATACTGTTGGGGTGGTTTTTTTAGTTTATAGGTGGTAGCATGAAAATACTTTCAATGAATTGTTTGATCTATGCTTTCGAAAAAATTCAATGTTGTCTTATTTATGACGATGTTGCCAAATGAGTTTTTAATATCAGATAGTTTAGATATCTTGAAAGCAGGAATGTCGGAGAACCTTTAATTTCCGATGTTGATTTTATAACGATTAAACTAACAAATCTATGTTGAAAAG
>JBCBHL010000212.1:0-12814 GCA_038525605.1 Bacteroidota bacterium | reverse complement strand
GGAATATTTCGATCTGGTTCCTGAAAGCTCCAATACCAGATTACCTAGGACAAAAGACTTATTCATTAAAAGGTTGATTTCCAATTATGGAATGAGTAAATATCAGATCATAGCCCAATGGAAGGCCTCAATAAATACATTGTCGACTTCAGGTGTGATTCAAGTTGATAAGAATGACATCAAAATCATAGGAAGTGATTATCAAGATGAATATAGTAATAGCATTGAAAAAGAAGCTGTTTATGAGCTGGCATATTTTTATCCGGAGTTGAAAATCAGAAACAAACTGATGAAGAAAATAGCCGGCCTAAATGATGCTTTGGCGTTTTATGATTCTGAAATCAATAAAGGACTTAAATGGAACATATATACCTTTAATCTTTTGGTTTCGAAAGCTCGAAATGAAGATGAGCTAATTATTGTGAGGGAATTGATGTTCAGCCAGGGAATACGGCCCAACGCACATACCTTTCGTGTGGTACTAAGAAAAAAAGCCAATTTTAAGATGGCTTTCCACATTTTTCGGGAAGTCCTTGAAGCTGGTAACAAAATTGATGATTCCCTTGTGTTATGCTTTGTGAATTTGTATCGAGATGAAATAGATAGAGAATCTGCTTTTGAAATAATTCTAATTTTATATGTTCACCGCATTGATATCACAAATGTATTAGTAGGTTCTTTGAAGAAAGCAGATAAAAGTGCCAAAAAGATTATTCAAGTAGTTAAGAAGGTTCCCAGGGATAATGTAGCTTCGGTTCTTACTCAGCCCAAAACAAGTCCTATCAAAGATATTATCTTCGGTTTCTCTTCGAAGATTTTTTCATTGATAGAGCAAGAAAAATCGCCCCAGGATCATAGTTACTTATTTAAAATGATGATTAAGATTTTGAGTCGGTAAAAATTATCTGAAATTTCATGTCAGGTAAAAATAGCTTTTATCGATTGATCGAAACCGTCTCTCACTCTTAAAAAATTATGGACTCACAAAAACCGACTATACCCTGCCCGTTTTTAAATCCTTTATTATTTCAGTAGTAACTTCAATTTCACTGATTGGTTTTTGTTCAAACATCGATTTTTTTGCATTAATATACTGCACTGATCAGTGATAGCATCAGAAATGCGGAATTAGCATTCGATGAGTTGAGAAGTCATATCTAAATTGTCAACAAGTTCAAAAAGCACTATATTTAAATGATTAACATGGTTAATTGCTGGAATTATAATGATTAACTGGCGCTGAACTATCTTCCAATGACTCACAAGAAACTCGTATGATTAAACCACTTCTGTTATATCTATCTATGAGCTTGCTGCTCATTTCATTTAGCGATCATTGTTTTGCACAAGAAACAATCATAACTTTTGATACACCCACCAGGCAATCAGGGCAGTTATTCGTTTTCGGGAATAAATATCTTTTGATTGGAGGTACAAATCAGGTTGATGATGAGAATGTCTATATGAGCCTGCTGAATGAAAACCTGGAAATAATATGGTCTCGCTCATATAGTACAGAGGCGGTTGATAGACCGTGGAATGTGATAAAATTAGATAATGATAACTTTCTGGTATCAACGGGTAGCGGAGGGGAAACTCACCACTTGCTGGAAATAGATCAAGATGGACAGCTAATCAAAAGTCAAACGGCGACTTCCACCAACAATAGATTGGAGTCTCTACTTAGTACGGAGGATGACGGTTTTATTTATTATGGTGAGCTAATCTTAGAAGAGCTGGGAGGTGCGGTTCCTGCTATGATAAAGTATGATAAGGAACTCAAAGTAGAGTGGAGTTATTATTACGATCATACATTAGCAGATGGTGTCAGGGAAGGCTATCAAGTTAAAACCAGAAATGCAATTCAGCTGCCAGATGGCTCTTTCATGATATTATGCAGCTATTTTAACCCCGCGGATTCTTTTACTGATCAAAGGGCTCTGCTGATCAAAACTGATGAGAATGGTGTTCAACAATGGGTTCGTGGTTATCACGGAGGCGGCTGGGATTTTCCTATTAAGATAAAACAAACTTTAGATGGTGGGTTCATCATGCTATCGAGAAGTAATAGTTACAGTGAGCAGCTGGAGATACTACTCACTAAAGTAGATTTTTCCGGGGAATCGCAATGGACAAAGACTTATGGAAGAAATCGGGAACTGAATGCCTTTGACATTCTTCAGCTGCCTGATGGAGACTTCATGCTTTGTGGTAATACAGGTAATTTTGATGATGATGGGACCAGTGCTTTGATGCTTAGACTAGATGTAGAGGGTGCTATCGAAAGTGCAATACTTTATGACTTAGATGATCTAAATGTCACCAACAAAATCGTTTTAGCACCAGATGGCTCTGTTTTACTCTCAGGGCAGGTGAGTAACGATGACTTTTCTGTCGTAAGGGCGCTTGTAATACAATTGCAGTCACTTGATGTTGCAGCAAAATCCTGCGGGTTAAATGCCACAGGACTCATCAACGAAAGGTCTGTCAATACAGGTACTTTCAGTGTAAGCTACTCACAGACAGCGTTCGACTATCAGCTAGCAAATGTAGAAATGACGGAAAATACGCTCAACTTAGAAAGGGAAATTATCAGTTGTCAGGGTTGCCCATTAGGATTTACGGAACAAAGATTTATCTGTCCGGGAAGTACCGTAGAACTGGATGCTTCATTTGCAGGGGGCATAAGCTACCTCTGGGAAGATCAAACAACGGAGAGCAGATTTCTTGCAGATAAACCAGGTGTCTACTGGGTAAACATTACCGACAGCGAAGGTTGCACTTACAGAAATTACTTTCAGGTTGACGAGTTTAACAAATCAGCTAATATGGTGGACCAACAGTTTGTCTGCCAGGACCAGACTCTACTGCTAGATGCTTCTGCACATGGAGCTCAATCCTATTCCTGGCAGGATGGAAGTAATTCCACAACTTTCCTGGCGAATCAAGCAGGGATTTACTGGGTAGATATCGTCACACCGGAGTGTAGCTACAGGGATTCAGTAGAAGTAGCGGTCGTGCCTTCTGAGACGTTGGACATTGGAGAAGACAAACTATTGTGTAAAGGAGATACGGTTGTACTCGATGCATCGACTCCTTCAGCATTATCTTACCAATGGCAGGATGGTTCCACTGCTTCCACATTGCGTGTTGGTCAACCAGGAACTTACACAGTTTCAGTAGATACGCGTTGTGAAGTGCTTACGGACCTGGTTGAAATTGTGGAGCCACAGAAAATATCAATTCCTAATGTTTTTACGCCCAACAACGATGGCAAAAACGATTTCTTTGAGCTTGTTCCTTTAACATCAGACTATGATGTTACTATCGTAGATCGATCGGGTAAACAAGTCTATTCGGCCATTTCTTACGACAACACTTGGGATGGCGGAAATCTGGGAGCCGGTGTTTACTATTATTTGATTACTAATCAATGCTCAGGTGAGGAATTGAAGGGCTGGGTACAATTGATCCGATAAGCTTGATGTGGATAGTGATACTTTAATAATTAAGTTCAGTTGTGTTTTTTAGTAGGGAGCAAGCAAAAGGTCAGAATTGTCGATAATACCAACCTATCGATTTTTAAATCGCTTACAGATCAAAGATTGTACCTGTCATAATCTAATGTAGTCACGGAAGATTTACTAATTAAGGTAGTTAATCACACCAAAAGAAAAATGAGCAATTAAAGTTTGCCTGGAGAACTTGACAGGAAATGAATTTTTTTATCATCAGGTTTGATAACTTAGCATCATGCTCCATCAGAAGATAAAAACTATGATATCAAGAGTGCTTGCGATTTCACTCATCTTTCTAATTGCTTGTCAGTCTAAACCGGAGAAAGATGAAATTCTCAGACACGTGGGAGACATCACTTTTGACCCGGAAATTGATAATGTTGATTTTGAGATTTGTAATGAAAATCGAATCTATCAGTATTATAATTTTTCCAACGCCATTATGTATGAGGGAGAAAAAGCCACTTTGGTAAGGGAAATACACAATGAATTTGAAGTCACTGATGCAGATGATAATGGTTATATATCAGTCAGGTTTGTTGTGAATTGTAAAGGGCAGACCGGAAGGTTTCGGGTAACGACTATGAATGACGACTACCAGGAAATTCAGCTGAGTACAGCATTGACCAATCAATTACTGGAGATCGTAAAAAGCAGAAAGGGGTGGTTGAAGGGAGAATCACGTGGTAAAAAACGCGATTACTATCAATACCTCACTTTTAAAAT
Source organism: Bacteroidota bacterium (assembly GCA_038525605.1). Classification (GTDB taxonomy): domain Bacteria; phylum Bacteroidota; class Bacteroidia; order Cytophagales; family Cyclobacteriaceae; genus JANSWY01. The sequence goes on along the minus strand of JBCBHL010000212.1, from coordinate 8,570 downwards.
TAAGAATGGTCAACTAATAGATATAATGCCATGAAAAATAAAGTCTGTTACCTTATCGTATTGAGTCTGATAATATTTCAGCAGGTTACCGCTATGCCTAATTGCTACATTTACAAAGAAAATGAAAAATGCTATGAAGCCTGCAAAGAAGCCGAAAAAGCACTTAGTTACTCTCAGGGAAGCTATGCATCTCAAAGACATTTTATGAAGTCAATAGAGCTGTGCCCTGAGTTCGCTTTCTCTTTTTTTGAAAAAGCTGTGCCTTTTGCCAAGCGTGGACAAATGAATCTATGGATTGAAATGATCGATAAGGCCGTTGAGTTGGAACCGGAGACATATCTAATGCAGCGCGGGTGGTATCATTGGTTTTTTATGCACAATTATGAAAAAGCAATTGCCGATATCGATCGGCTGGATGAGCTGGTGGACTATGACATAGGTGAAACAGGTGACGGTTTTTATCACCTGAATGTAATGAAAGGACTTTGCTACAAGGGGTTGGGTGATTTTGAAAGGGCGATTGAGTTGATTGAAGGTTGCATGGCTGCAGAAGATTATTACCAGCGATCTTACGACTATCTGCATTTAGGCGTTTTATATCTACAGATCGGGAAGCCGGAAACAGCTTTGATTCATTTTCAAAATCAGATAGATTATAATGACATTAGCGAAGCGTATTACTACTCTGCGATGGCTTACAAGCAAATGAATGATCCATCGAAATATAAAGAGTTGTTAGAACTGGCACTGGTTAAATACGATAATAGATTGAGAATGCACAATCCCTATCGGCAATTAGTAGACCAAATCTATCGGGTTGATATATTGGAGGCAATGGAGTTGAAAATAAAGAAAGATTAGTTTGAAGCTCGGAAAGCATCAGAAAAACAGATACACGATGAATCGAAAGGTTGATCATTTTCAGAGGCTTGCCTTAGAAAAATCTACTATTCATTCTCTTTTTTTCTTAAAGTATATTTATAAATACCATGCGGCGATGAATCGTCTGTGATTACTACCTGACCATTCTCCTGCTGAACTGAATAGGAGCCACTCATGATTAATTTACCATCGAAATCAGCATTCCAGATGTTTTCGTCGTTGAAGTTTACATTGCCATTTTCGATCGCAAAGGTGCCACTTCCTCTGCAGGTACAATCGAATCGATCACCATCAAAACTGACGGATACTGATTCAGAAATATCTTCACCCCCAAATCCAATATCTATGAAGTAAGTAACCTCAAATGTACCTTCATATACTCCTGCTAGTTCGGTAACAGGACTTGTTTCATTATCATCTTCGCAAGAAAGTATCGTCAAACTCACTACAATCAGAAGTCCAAAAGTTAAATATTTCATCGTTTTTGTTTTAACCGTTCGATTTAATGACTCGATAATTTTCAGATTAGTTGGATTAATAGCTTTAAAACATGTGCATTAAGTGAGTTTTGTTTAATGACCTACAGTGTGAGTTTTACGCGATTCATGAATATACCAATATCAGATACAAAAATTGATGATGAAAAAAGTAATTATCACGTTTCAGATTAAATCTATTAGCGGCTTTTTTAGGTCACAAGATTCATAGAGAATGTTGTCCAAATTGATTTTGACGAAAGGCAACAGCTTATCAGGCCTTTGAGATAAAGTAATGTGAAAACTGCTGAATAATTTTAAAAACAAGTAATAATTACTGTTTATATTGACACTGTTTTAGGCAGATTACTAATTAAGCAAATTCAATCACTCATATGAATGATCAGATCACAAAAGTTAATGCATTAATTGATTTATTGGGAAAGTATGATGAAGATAGTCTCAATAAAATGAAAACCAGATATGCTGATCATCAGGAGTTGTTCAAAGCTGGGATATCACTTGGCGATTCGCAAAGCGCTAAGCAGTGGAGTGAAGAAACCAGGCAGAAGACCCCCGTGAGCCATGTGTATGCTGAAATAGCTATTGAGGGTCTCAAAATAGCGAATCAGGCTATAAAACCTGTCCTAAAAGACTTGAAGTCACGGTTATTAAAAACAAAGAAAATCCGGATGGCAGGACAGATAATTGCGGCAGTATCCAGCGCAGGGCTTATCGGTGCAGTCCTGATTGATTTCGATAGGGTGGTCACGATAGTAACCGCATTGATGAATCTTTCGGGTGTCGTTTTGACTATTACAGCTGAAAGTTTACAAACGCCTAACTACGGAGGTAAAAAGAATCTGATTAGTGAATTTGAAAAATTAGCAGCTGCACAGATAAAGGCTGAATTTGTATTATTAGAATTAAGCAGATATCAAAGCCTTAAACTTCCTGACGAGGAGATCATGTCGAAAGTAAGAGAGGCAAATCAACTGGCGAGTGATTTGAGAGAGGCAGAAGCATTTATGGGTTGATTTGTTCCTGCTCATTTTGATGCAGAAACTGACGCCCAATTGATCTCCTTTGATATGCGCAGGGTTTCTTCCTTAGATGATCCATTAACAATGACAGGGATTCCACTTTCCGTAATAATGTATATAAATGGTGCCTGGCTGCTGTTGAGCCGGAGCTTCACAATCCCCAATTCTTTGGTTTCAAACACGCCTCTGTAAAGGTTAAAAAAGCTGGTGCCGTGGACTTCATCGCCAATTTCAGGTAGCTGCTCGATTAAGTTTACCTGTTGAATCTGCTCTGTGAAACCATATGCCCCACTTAAGCTGATTGTTCCATTTCTGATTTCCGTTGACGAATAGCCAAAGAGCCAAATATACGAGCCGCACAGAAATAAGAAAACCGTCACCAGCGATGAGATGATCAAAGTCTTCCTTTCTTTTTTAAATCTGGTCGGTTTGTGGTTTTTTTTATAAAGACTTGAATAGGTGTCTGTATACGATGCACTAAAAATCAGAATAATGACCAGGCATACAACACAGGTGATGACCTGTCCCAACCAACCCAGATTCCACCAGAGAGGAATGTAGTATATCAGGGCAACCATTATGCCTGCCACAATAAACGTATATCCCACCATTTTGAGGTAGCCTTTGGGGTCGATGATAGTTCTCTTTTCTTCCTCGTTAAGGTCATTTATTGATTTTTTAGAACTCATATTTTCGAAACCGATTGCAACTGTAATCAGCCCAAATAGAAAAAATACAATTTTAACAATCAGCTGCACAATCCATGCGGTAGAAGATTGTTTTTCGTAGGTCAGAACTTTACCAGGGAGACTGCTGGTCATTACAACCTGATGTGCTTCCTTTACCTGGTCGAGTTTACTGACAGAGAGTCTGCTGGCGATTATAAACTCTGTTTGTCCAGCCAAATCTTTCTTAATCAGAAATGGATTCTCAGGGGAGCCAATTGCTGTGATGAAGTCTATGTAATTTTCGGATTGTAACGCATTTTCCAACTGATTGATAATTTCCAGGCTGTTAATATTACCTTGTATTCCGGAAACTGATTTAACAATGGAAGTATTGCAACCAAGTGCGATGATTCTGCAATCGTGGTTTTTGGATATTTGTACCATCTGTTTAATAGCAATGGAAAATTGCTTGTTTCCTGAGGCATCTCTGATAGTGAATGCGCTGCCCTCAACGTGTCCTACCAGAATCAAAGTTTTTTTCTGACTTTTACCAAAGATCTTCATGAGTGACTCCTGAGAAGTAACATTGACATTTTTCTTGCCTGCCAGGTTTTTGATCGCTCTTAATGTTTCAAGATCTGCGGATTCATGAAAGAGACTTACGATCGAAACTTCATTTTTTTTAAATGCAAGATTCCTGGCTGTTGCTACAGCATCAAGAGTAGCCTGATCGACTGTGCTGAGTACTGAAGGACTGAAGCTGGCAAGATGCCGTCCGTTTTTATAGCTAACTGGGATGGGAGTGCCATTTACATTTTCAACAAAATAACGGCCTTTTTGAAAATAGTTTTCCAGTGGTTCACTCAGACCGTTAAGAATTGCCTCATCGAAAATGTAGTCTACACCATCAACGCCATTGAGATTATAGACAGAAGATAAATAATCTTTGACAGATTGTGATTCATCAAAGTTGGAGGGCTTCCGGAAGCTGTTATAATCAGGGACGAATTTTAGGCTATTGCCTTCTTTGCCGAAGTAAAACCTAGCTCTGCCGGTAGTAGCTGGTGAGGCGGAAAATACTTTGTATGCTTTTCTTGTGACTTTTTTTCCGACACTTTCTGCTAATTCCTTAGGAACTTTCTTTTTGAAAAAATACTCTATTCCCTCTCGGATAATCTTTGCCTTCCCCTGGGCAAACCCTTGGTTACTAATCAGTAAACAAATGAATAACGAAAGAAATGTAAGGAGTGATTTCATGCGATCTGCCTTGTTTTAGCGTCCTGTAAGATAATCAATTAACCGTTTGGATCAGGGAAAGGTGACTATTAGATAATCTTAATTAGATAATAGATCAGATAAATATCCAGTCTGCAAGACAAGCAAATAATGATTAATTTACGAAAGTAAACTGCTGATCGCAATAGGAATTATCATACTAATGAAACAGTCTTTGCCGATTAAAATAACTGGTCCTATCCGCATGCACTTTGTGCTATTGCTTGTTGGTATAGCAGGCTGTTGCCTGGCGATCCTGAATTTCTTTGACGGATCGATCACTGAAACGAAAGATTATGCTATGATTGGCATCTTTGTGATTATGACCGGATGGTTTGGCTATCGGGTGTTTAACCCCAAACTCAAGATAGTATTCAGTGAAAAAGGAATTTGGACCACTATACACGGACAGAAATCCTGGTCCGACTTTGCCGGAGTGGCGATAGAAAAGCAAAAAAGGAGAAAATATGATAGAGATGTGCTCTTACTACTTTTTGATATTGAGGAAGAACCGAAAGAATTACAATATGATTTCTATGATTTGAATATCAGTGTCAAAGTATTTAAAGAGTTGATGAATGGGCCGTTAAAAGGGTATATGGAATTGTAACCAGCTGTTACAAGCATTCAATGCAAAGGGAGGTACGGCTAAAGCCTCTTATTATTGTAAGATTGCCTGGCTATATCAATTACTTTAGGTTTTTATTACCTGCATAAGCAGGGACGAAGTATTGATCTTTATCCATCGTTACCAATCCTGACTATTCTGTAAGAAGAAATAACCTTTCGGTTCATGTAGCCTTCATTGTGGAAATCCTGCTTTCTTTTTGTTTTCTCCTAAAATCTTAGAACTTTGAATGATTCAAAACAGAAAAATACGATACCGTTAACATTTAAAGTTGAGCATAAGAAAACAAGTATATTTTAATGAGCATCATCGTTTAAGGGTTCAATTGTTGAGAAGCTCTTACTGGATCAGGGGCAAGTTCAAACGTTTCTTCGATGAATTTGAGCTTACTCAGCAACAATTTAACGTATTAAGTATTTTGGAATTCCATCATCCATCTTACCTAACAACCAAAACAATTTCAAAATACATGTTGGACAATCACGCAGACACCTCCAGGGTGGTAGACCGTCTGGTGATGAAGCAATATGTATCGAAGGAAAAAGACCCCACGGACCAAAGATTAGTCCAAATCATTATTACCGATTCCGGTCTGGCATTGGTGAAAAAAATCTATGATCAATTTCCTAATATCGATGATTGGACTGGCAAGCTAACTGATCAGGAAGTAAATCAATTGATCCAGCTTTTGAAAAAATTAGGAGATTAATAATGTTGTCTTAAAGACATTTTTGTTCAAAGTCGAGGCAAAAAGACAACCATTTTCTCGATATCAATGTAGTTACATTAAAATAATGATGTAATTACATTGAAATTAGAAATAACATGATGAAAAAGACAATTTACTTACTCGCTACCAGCCTGTTAATAGTTTTAATGGCTTGTAATAATGATGATGATCAGGATAATGTTGAACCTGATCAGGGACCTTCCACAGTTGATCTACTGGGAGATGCTACCTTTCCGGAAGGAATACTGACCTTATCCACTGATGATATTTTGGTAGGAGGTTTTGGAGACGGAAGCATCCAAAGAATAGATAGTGATGAAAATGTGAGTTACTTCAAAAATCCCGGCGAAGACGGGCTTGTCATTGCTGTTGGTATGGAAGAAGATGTCAACAGAGGACGACTATGGGTAGCTAACTTCAACTTTGATACGGGAAATGGTGTTCCGGGAAGTCAAATGAAGGTGTTTGATGTCAATTCCGGAGATTTACTGGCTACTATTCCTGAAACTTTTATTCCCGGTGTTTTCTTCAATGAAGTAGCCATTGATAATGATGGTAATGTGTACGTAAGCGATACTTTCAATCCACAAATCTGGAAAGCTGGTAATGACCTGCAAGGAGTTGAGGTATTTGTCGAAAATGACTTGTTATCCAATCCTGCTCCTGATCAGCCATTCGATTTAAATGGATTGGCGATCACGCCAGACAATAATTATTTGATTGCCTCGGTAATGGATCGTCTGGATGCCGGAGATGGCCGATTGGTTCGGATTTCGTTAACGGATTCTTCTGTCAGAGATGTGCAGTTAAGTGGAACCTCTGCGGTAAGTGCTTTTGCCGGATCAGATGGAATGATCTTCAATGATAATCAATTAATTATGGTCAATGTATTTTCGGAGGCAGGGGCAATTATTACTGCAGATTTTTCTACTGATTTTGGTTCTGCTGCACTAACGATCAGAGATCGATTTCAGGATTTCTACAACAGGCCAACTGCCTCTGCGATCAGAAATGGTAGACTATGGACGGTGAATAGTCAGTTGGATCACATCATAGATGACAATAACGGTGCACTGGGAACCGATGCGGATTTACCTTTTCAGGTTTTGCATATCTCTTTGGATCAAGTTTTTGAATAAGTGAGTTTTAATTTTAGCGAAAAGAGGGGCGGAGACGCCTCTTTTTTTTGAACTTGAAATAGATAATTTAAGGATGAGACCATTTTATTCTTGAAAGAGGGCTTTCAGGAATAAAAGGATTGTCAACCTGGTTGATTTTTAGGATGGCACAAAGCGAGCGGACGCTTGCTTTAGCACAATCCAAATAATGTACTGTCCGAGGAGATTTTAACACTTCCGAGCAAATAATATACTGTCCGAGGAGATTTTAACACTTCCGAGCAAATAATATACTGCCCGAGGATATTTTACTTCTTCCGAGCCCTGCCTGACTCTTTCCGAGGAGTAAAAATGTGCTTCCGAGGAGATATTTCAGCTTCCTAGCACACTATTTTCCTTTCCGAGTCAATTTTATTCTGATAATTAGTAATTCGAAAACTTTATATAAAATAATATTTGGTCAGACTTCTCATGAAAAAATGTTTTTGTGTAAAAAGGCGTTCTACAATTTATCATGAGGGTATTTACAGGCAGATTCAGTTGAATTTACCTTGTTACGGAGCAAGTTAGTGTGATTCTTGACTGATTAATCACAAATAATGACCTTTCTGTTTAGCAGTAAAACCATTTGGTAGGTACAATTTGTTTTTATGGTCCTATCAAACCGCTAGTTGCCATCGTAAAAAGTAGCAAATGATAATATCTCTAAAATATTAATTATCAATCACTTAAAAAGCATAGCAATTTTTAGTATAATTAAAGGAAATTTTTTGCTAACCTAATTTTTTAATATGATGCATAATCACAAATTTAGGATGATTGCGGTCATCTTTGCCTTTCTATTTAGTACGCAACTATACGGACAGAAAGTATTTGAAATTGGCGAGGCATTTGACGTGGACATTAAAATCACTCAAATGTATAATAGCCTGAATCCTGCAAATTTTAATAAGTCTCAGCTACAAGTAGTCTATGAGAAAGATTTCTATTCTAAAAATGCAGGATATGTAAAACTATATTTCGAAAACTTCGATTTAGCCCCTGGTGACTATGTGGAGATCACAGGTGCTCAAAGTCAGGAGACCATCATCTATGGTGGATCCGGAAAAGTGATCGATAAAAAACTCAATACAATCAGTGATTTCTGGTCTCAGGTTTTATTTGATGACAAGGTAACTTTAAAACTGTATTCTTCAGGTAAAGCTGCAAATTTTAATGGTTTTGAGATATCGCAGGTAGCCTATGGTTTCAGTCCTGAAAAAATGCAGGAGATCTTTAACAGAAGCCAGGGAACGGAATCTATCTGTTCAGGTGATGACAAAGAGCAGATCATTTGCTACAATGGCACTGAAATGTACAACAAAGCAAGAGCTGTTTGTCGATTGATTTTGAATGGTACTTCCCTTTGTACAGGCTGGTTACTCGGAAGTGAAGGTCACCTGATGACTAACAATCACTGTATCGGTAACTCCAGTACTGCGCTAAACACCGATTACGTGTTTAATTATGAAAACAACAATTGTAATGGAACTTCACCTGCTGCAGCCGATGTAGTGGCGACTTCTGCTACCTTGATCAAAACAAGTGGAAGCCTTGACTATACATTGGTAAGATTGCCTGTCAATCCAACCAGCACTTACGGTTATTTAAGTTTAAGCCCTACTGTGGCTTCTGCTGGTGACAGAATTTACATTCCTCAACATCCCGGAGGAAGAAGAAAAGAAATTGCTGTAAATACAAGCACTGGTCC
>JBCBHL010000211.1:0-12817 GCA_038525605.1 Bacteroidota bacterium | reverse complement strand
GTCCTGACGGTCTTTTACCTGGTAGAAATCCGTCAGGACTCCATTTCCTGGAAAGGTTCTGTTTGGTTTAAAGCCAATGGTTACTTTTCTTATTTCACCTTTCAGGAATCTGTGGAAGAATATGATTATCCAATCGCGCAAGGTCGTGTGGTGAAGCCCGCTACTTATGAGAAGATGGCAATGGTGCAAATTTACAGAGATACCATAGATGGTAATTTTACCAAGGCATCAATCATTTCGATAGAAGGCTTACAGGCTGATACGGTGGCTTTGTATGACAGCCTGAGTCTTGAAATCGATCAGACCATCAGATACCTCGCCTTTCGATCTGATACAAGTGATAGCATATATTACAATTTTGAAACCAGGAAACTTCCGCATCGCGTAGGTGTGAGTACGAACATATATGACCCTGCAGCTACATTTTCTCTTTATGCCCGCTACAAAACTCGACGGGCGGAACGGATAATTCCGCTTGTGAAAGGTGTTAAACCACAAGGCATCAGCGAGAAAAACGCATTTGAAAGAACTGTTGTGTTTGAGCTTTCCGAGCTTCCGGAAGCGTTGACGTCTTTGAACCAGTCGGGAAGAAATCAGCCCTATCGATTGGAAGTCAGGTGGGATCAGAATACAAGTGTGAAAAGAGTAACGGATCGTGAATATTTTTTCACGAGGTTACTCAATTTCAACAGGCAGCGAATGGCAGATATTTATCTGAGAGGAGAAATTGTCCCTAAGTTGACTGTATTGGGACGGAGAGGAGAAGTATATTGCTACGAGGCAGCCTTTACCGATGGAGAATCAAAAGTAGGAGTGCGGGGAAAAACGCCGATAGCCCCCGTTTATCAGGTTGATTATTTTATGGATCCGGCTTCCAGTTTGTTTGATGAGTTGGGAAACGTAGTATTCAACGGACAGATTAAATTAATGGAATCGCTGACGCCTGACGGAACATTTATCCCTGTGTCGGAAGATCAGTTTGCTTCAGTTTTTAAAAATACGAGGGGAAATGGCAAAATCTATGAAGATGGCCGATTCACCATTGACAAAAACAATCGAAATCCGGATATCAACTTCGATTTGAAACCTGTCTTAAATGCCATCGAAGCTTTGCCGGGTGAACCCTATCCGGAGAAGTATTTTGCCTTTAGAATTACGTTGGAAAATGATTCGGTTGGATTCAGTGAAATGACTCAGACTGCTCCTTTTCGTATCAACCCACCCGTGAGAATTCCTAAAGACTATGGTTTGCTTGGTAAGTTGTTTTCTGAGGAAAGAAAATTGCTGTCGGCCGATCGGGAAAAGCGGTTTAAACAGCTACTCGATCAGTTTGATGATAACAGAAAAGCTGTTAAAATCATTATTCCTCCTAGTAAAAATATCGCTGATTACGATCTGGATAGTAAGCTGACTATCAGAGTAAAAAACCTCACTAAAAGGGATAATATCCTACTGAAAGCGTGCAAACAGAAGAGGTGTTATACCATTAGAGAAATAAAGTTGGGTAATGAAAGGCCGCAGACATACAAAACAACGGTGTCACTGTTTGATGAAGAACTCAGTTCTGTAGAGCGATTTAACAAATTCAGAAAAGGGACCAGTAATTTCCTTTTTGACAATGAGGTATATTTTAAAATAGAAATGGCCGAAATCCAGAAGGTGAGCATGCCAATTCTCGGATACCGAAGCGGAGCTAAAATTTATGCAAACAACTGCAGCAACAATAGTTATGTAAACAAAAAATTCCAGAAGAACTGGCAACAGCAAAATCCACCGATGACTTATGCCATCGTTTCTGACAGCACAAAGGGTAAACATAGAATTTATAAATGGCTGGAAGTCGCTGAAAAAGACAGCGATATCAAGAGACAATTGTGGAAAGATAGCCGCAACAAAAGCAATTATGTTCCACTAAAGTTCACGATGAAATTACCCAAAACAGCAGATAGAAGGAGAGTAGGTCGTATAGGAGTAGTTGCTGCGGTGTATTACCCGGATTTTTCCATTAAAAATGTGCTGCTGGATGTAGTAGATGTGGATGCTGATAAGATCAATTATAAGTTTAATCTGGTAGAAAAAGCAGCTAACCTCAATATGAACGAAAGGCTCAATTGCAACATCTGGTTGATCGATTTTGATCGATCGGTATTCAATGAAAATCCAGCAAAAATGATTTGGGGCAATCGAATAGAATTAGTGCTGAAAGAAGCACGATTGCGATAGTAAATAGTAGACATTATCACGTTGAGTTTTGTATTGATAAATTTCCGATGTTGTAACTGTCAAACTTTGTAATTTTAAGAAATTATGAATTCATAATCATGAATTAAATTTCAAAAATTCAACTAATACTTCAATTGAAAATATGGATAATAAATCTGTCGTGACAACCCTTAGTTAAAGCCTGTTTATAACATGGGTTAATGGCTATGTTGGTCTTTGAATATTCCCCTTCTTAAAAAATAATCAATATAAAAATGATCAGCGAGGGGTAACCTTTTCGGCTTTTTGGTATCAAATAGAACCTAAGCACAAATTCCGCAGCTGAAATGAAAACGCCGATTGACAAAAAGCATTCAGAACCACAAAAGGTCGCCCAAAAATCCAAATCAGGCACAGATTCATTTCAGTTTGAAGACAATCGCTCGTCAGCAATCGCACAAAGAAAAATACAGTCGATGGCTAATAACAGCCAGCGCGTAGCTCAGTTTAGCAGCATTCAGCGAATGGCAGACAATAGTAATGCGGCAAAGACCAAACCTCTGTCAGGAAGTAATAACAACACCGGGTTACCCAATCAGCTCAAAGCAGGGGTGGAAAACCTATCCGGCATGTCGATGGATGACGTGAAAGTGCATTACAATTCAGAGAAACCGGAAAAATTACAAGCTCATGCTTATGCGCAGGGAACCAATATCCACCTGGGACCGGGACAGGAAAAGCACTTACCTCATGAGGCCTGGCATGTTGTACAACAAAAGCAGGGACGGGTAAAACCTACTATCCAAAAAAAGGGTGGGGTGCCAATCAATGATGATGCATCGCTGGAAAAAGAAGCAGATGTGATGGGTGCAAAAGCCATCCAAACAGTCAGCCAATCAGGTGTTTTACAGGCTAAACCGATGCTAAGTAATAGTTTTTCTATCGCGCAGCGGGAAGAAACAGATTCGGCGGCTACACTCACTACCAACATGGCTTGGGGGCTTGTCAAAAGTGTGCTGGCTCATGAGGCTTCAAAGGCAAGTCTTGCAACGATCATCAAGCCTCTGCTAAAAGCAGGCGACACATTGATTGCTGACAGGATATCAGTCTGGACCGGCTTGTCGGCATTGGTCCCTGGGATTAATCTCCTGATTACCGCCAGTAAAGCGGCATTAGCCATCTGGGATACCATTCCCGATAATATCAAAACCGGTATACTGTACGTGATGGGTGTGCTTACCGCAAATACGCCTATTTTGAGCAGGTATGAAAGTTTACAGGGCTTGATTGTAAAAGGCGATGAAGGAGAAGTAAGGGAACAGGTGGCGAGCTGGACAAACTCTGCTGTCACAGTTGTATCCTACCTGTCACAGCCTTTGACCTCATTGTACAATTACTTAACGGGAGGGTCTTCGGAAGAGGCCGAAACTGCAGAGCACAGTGAAAAAGAGGAGGAAACGCCCGATAAAGCACATACCGAAAAGCTAATCAACCTCAACTTACAGGTGATAACGCTGATGATTAATAACCTTAAACTGGGCTATGACAAAAAAACTCCGGCAGGTGATGAATCAGAGCAGGGCGACAAGTCGAAGGAAAAAGAGAAGAAAGATCCGGGGCTTATTGTCGAGTTTTTTGTGCAGCTTCATTTGTTCAACCACAACATCCCCGAACGGGCAGGCAAGGGAATGGATCAATTGTTCTTTCCTTTCTCAGGAGAGTTTAGGTATAAAGCGGGTTCTAAAATTGTCATCAATTCTTCTGATAAGACCTTGTTGGGTAACACACTGGGTCCGGTTTACATTTACCCGCTGGAAGTATCAAAAAGTGGGGTGAAGAGTGCAGGCCTGGAAATCGATAAACTCATCATTGGCAATGGTATAGTGATTCTAACTGGTGCCAAAGGGGCCGTCAAAAACAAACTGGTGACCTTAAAGACGGGTGCTGAGGTAAATCTTGCGGGGCATCAGATCAGTGGAATAATGGACTTAAAACTGGATGATGGCAGCTTCAAATCTCTGTCATTAAAAGATGTGAATAAGTCGGGCAATTTCAAACTGAATTCATTCAATATCAATAGTTCCTACAGCGGTGATGCAAATGTATCAATCGACAAGCTCGACCTGATCAAAGACACGCTCTCCGCAGAGAAAGTGAAGGCCTATGCAGCAGTCAGCAATAAGAAATTTAAGAGCTTCGATTTTGAAATGGAGCAATTCATACTCGATTTCTGGGGCAGTAGTGTCGATATCAAAGGTGCTCATATGTCCTACGTAGGGTCTGATCCTGAAAAGGAAATTGATGAAAATATCAAGGGCGGAGCTACGGAAATCGACGCGAATATCAAAGGTGTTAATCTCAACCTGAAAGATCTGGAGCTGGATAAAAAAGCCGGTAAATATGAGTTTTCCAGTGGATCGGTGAAGTTCAAAGACTTTGAGATTAAGGTAGAGAAAGCTGCTATGAAAAATAAGGGGATTGTCATTACCAAAGCAACGCTATCAGTTCCTAAGTACAACATTGAAGGATCAGTGAAAAGCTTTAGCTGGAACAGTGACGGTCTGGACTTTGATTCACTTTCGTTGGCGCTTCCCGGTAAAACCATCTCTCCGATGGAAGCTGTGAGTCTGAGTAACATGAGCCTGGAATTGGTAAAAAGTGGAGGTTATCAGCTCATTTTGACTTCCGATATCCATGTAGCACCAGGTGGCGGCAAGTCTCTGCTAGGTGCAAAAGCAGCGCAGCTCAAACTCACCAAAGAGGAAATTTCAGGTACGCTGAAACAGCTGAACATCAATACGTCGCTATTCGATGTTACAATCAAAAATGCTGAATTCAACAAAGAGAGAATAGGTGCAGCTTCGGCTGGAATAAGTTTCAAATCCAAAGAAGAAGGAAAAGGATACAATAAGATGATGCCTAAGTTCGATACAGGACTGCTCGATTTTATCAATTTAGACACGTCTCTAAAGGTAACAGACGCATATTTCAATAAGGGGAAAGGATTTTCCATTGGAGCTGTGTCTCCAGAACTGAAGGCTTTTACCATAAACTTATTTGGTGTTAAAGCAACTGTAAACCCAGAGGAACGATCCATTACCATCAAATCCTCATTTACTTTCCCGGGGAAAAAGCCACCGATTTGGCCTTTTGTTCTGGATGTTCCGTTCCCGATATTCATTGGTATCGCAGGTCACTTTGGAATTGAGCTGGACGGCGGTGTAACCCTGTCATTTGACTCTACATTCACCCGCGAGAAAGGAAAAGACAAGCCTTACGAGTTCAATGCCAAACCGGGAATTGGCGGAAACCTCAGTCTTAAAATTAGCGCAGGAGCAGAATTTGGTGCCAGATTGGCCGTTGCTTTACAAGCCAATTTATATGCGCAGAGTACGCTGAAGTTCAACACGCATGCCAATCTAACCGGTGCAATACGATATGCAAATGGCAAGTTCGATCAGACCGACCCGCTCAAAGCGCTGTATGAGTTGAAAAATGTAGTGACCGCTGAGGTAGGCGGAGAGTTGAAAGTGAAGGCTTTTATGTTCTATGACAAGCAGTTGACGAAGGTGAAGTTCAAAGACTGGACGCTTGGCGAATGGACTAAGTCGGGTGAGATCGGTTCTTCTTCGGATGGAGACAGAACTGAAAAAGGTAAAGAAGGAGCTTTTGCTAAATCGGTTAAGGAACCAACGATGGATCAGCAGATCGTAGAAGGTGAAGAGGCCAGGAAATTATTGCTGGCAACTCATGAAAGAATCATCGGTAGTGGGGTGAGGAGAAAAGAAATGATCAAAGGCCTTACGGTTGATGTTTCCAAACTGGCTGCCAGCCTGCTGATCAAACAGCAGAAAATTAAAAAGGAGTTTGATAAGAGCATGGCAGAGCTGATGAAAATCATCATTCGGAAAGATGCGTTCTTCAGAAAACATCATGATTCGGATAGGATTCAAACCATGTTAGACACTTTTGATAAGGAAAATAAGCTGGATGAAAAGAGAGACTTCATCAGGCACAAAGGTGCTGTTCTCGACGACTATGACCTGGAATTAAATAAAATCATGGCTTTAATGAATGATGTGGAATCCGGACTCGATGTAGTGGCACTGGAAAATGGAGCTGGAGATTCCAAAGAGAAAATTGATACTGAACAGGAGAAGGCAGAAACCATAAAAGAAGATATGAATGACCTATCTGCTCCAACAATTGATGCTTCAAGTCTGGACAATAAATTGAGTGTAATGGGTGCGGAAGCACTATCAGTGAGTGTTTCAGCTTCTTTGATGACCATCGAAAAGTGGATTCAGATTTCTACTACTCAAGGATTCATAAGAGAGGAAAATCCAAGAAAAAGAGTGAAACCTGTAGATGAAGCACTGAAATCTTATGACGCTGTCAGGAAGTCTTCAGCATCCACGCAAATCACAAAACTTGAAGACTTACTCAAACAGATTAATATTTATGAAACCAAGAAGTTTTCAAGCAGAACTCAGGCGGTCTTACTGCTTAAATATCAGGTTGAAGAGGCGATCAATAAGTTGAAAAAAGGTTAGAGGTAGTAGACATTATTACGTTAGATTTTGCATTGAGTGATTTTCAATAAGATGAAGGTTTAATTTACAAAATTAAATGGTGATTAAAATCAGAACGCGTGTACTAAATCTGTCGTAATATCCTTTAGTTTAACATTAAATATAGCAGGAGGGTTGAGGCATTTCTATCCCACGAATATCTGCAAATCAGGCAGTATTTTAATGACATTTGAAATCACCGATAAATTCACCTGGATGTTAAGTCATAAGAGTACCGACAACTACTCTTCCACAGGTATCAGCTCAAGAGCTGTCAGCAATGGTAATCCCTGGTAGGTATTTAATCCTTCAATGTCTTTGCAATATAAACCCCTGACGATGTACTCCGGAAATTCCCTGTTTTTTAAACTGTTTTCCAGTGAAGCGATTACTTCCGCACGTTTGCCTGAATTTGAAAACCGCACCTCCAGTTCTTCTTTGAAAGGATCCTCCTTGCCAATGCCCCTTCGTTTGCTTCGAACAATGAAACCCTTGTCTGAAATACCTTTGAAAACCAAATGCATTTTACAAAAAACCGGATCTGTGTAATTAGCCATCAATTCACTGTTGTGCTTGATGTCATCATCAGTTGTAAAACTCAATGTATTGCTGCTGCCTGATTCGCTACCCAAAGATTTGACCCCATTATCAGTACTTTCAATGACCTGATCAGCCAGTCTGTCAGATCCATCCGGTCTGTCAATGTATTGAAAGATTAACAAGGAGGCAACCAGCAGAATAGAACCTACTGCGGCAACATTGATCCATGGCTCATTGCTGAAAAAATTTCTGTTCTCAGCCTTTTGTGGCAGCTCTACTACCTTCCCCGAACCTTCATTATTTGTTTCCAGATCCTCCAGCTTCATCAAAAAATCAGCATAGGTATAGGAGTCAGTAAACAGTCCCTGTTCGTTAAGCTCTTTTATTTTCAGATAGTATTTACCGAAAAATTCTTCATGCAATAAATTGGTAGAAATCGCACTCATGATTTCAGGATCAAGGTCAGCATCCTCTTTCACATGTTTCAGTACATATTCGAATAGGTGGGCCTCATAATCCTTCCCAAAATCCAGGAAGTTCTCATCACTATTGTTTGTCGTTTTCATCTTTCTTTCATTTAACTACAATTATGATCATTCGGCGGTGTCCAAATAGGATGTGTATTTTCCATTTTACTCACTTTTATCTCTTTTCAATGTGCAAACCAATGAATTGGTAAATAAGTCTAAAAATTCCTGATTTTGCACTTCTTCTTTAACCAATTCCTGTAATAATTGCTGATAGTAAATTCCCTTTCCCGCATCATCCAACTGTTGAAATACTGTCAAGGTAGCGTATAAAAACTTTTCAAAATCAAAGTAGCCGTTAGCTGGTGACTTCCCGTCAATTGACAGCAAAGAGTTGTCAATTTTCATTTTTTTGATCAGACCCTGCTGATGTCCCTTCGTGATGGTCAGGTTTTCAACAATCGCATCCTCATTGATATAAAAATGCCAAAGTATTCCTTTGATGATCCCCGACGTATTCGTCAGTTCCTTGCTGGCCCGCTCACTAAAATCCCGGTTCTGATAGTAGAAACCAATTTGCCTCACTTGTGTATTGAACAAGTTCGACGCTTTGTAATCCAGGCTTTTGATTTTGTTTTTAAACTCTTTTATTTTCTCTCTTTTCGCAGACTTCTCCATTTCACTCCATGCATGCTCATCAGTACCTGTAACTGCCTGTGCACAGATTTCATCCTTGGAGTAACCGATTCTGGCGCAGTAGTATTTAAAGCCGGTTAAGTCTGTTTTGTCCAGTAGAAAAAACAAACTGAAAAAACAGAATTTTAAATTCTCAAGGTTGTAGAGTTGTCTGTTCGATATCCCCGAAACTATTTTTTCATCAGCCAGTTGCACGTTTGAATCCTGCAGACTTACATTGCCTAATCTCACCTTCTTTTTGACAAAGCTGATGAGATAATGCTTGAAAGCTGTTATGAAATAACCACTCCCCGATGAGTATGCTACCGGCAGTTTACCGGCTTTGATGTGATTGCTGATTCTCAAACACACCTCCTGAAAACAGTCCTCTACGTCTTCATCTGCCAGATTTCTGCTTTCATTTCTGAACAACCTCGATAGATACTCTCTGAATCCCTTCGCCGCAACCAACACAATATATCGGTTGGCTATGGTTTCCAGTTCCGAAGCAGACGCTTCCTGTGCCTGATTATGCAAATCAGTTAGAGCTCTGTTGAGCACTTTCATATTTAAAGTCGCATCAGTCATTCGGGTCGGTAACTACTTTACAATAGTGCACCATCATTTCACGTTATTTGTAATGACAATTATCAATGGAGTGATCAATCAATATTTTATTGAGCGTCTTTACTTTCACTTATCAGTAATTTAAAAGCTGCTTTTGCATGGTGAAAACTGCATTCAATAAACCTGTTGTCACGTTTCATGATAAATTTACATTATTTGCCTGTAAGACTCTGAGTCATTAAAACTGAGAAAAAATCTAATCAATTTTCTTAATTTTTTTTAACTGGTGTCTTAGATATTATAACGTTGAGTTTTGTATTGAGCGATTTTCGATATTTTAACGATTAAATTTTGTAGTCTTATATTAATTATGAATACATAATTATGAATTTAATATGAAGATTCACTAATCCTTTAAATCAAAAATCCTTGTAATAAATCTGTCGTAATAATCTTTCTTAATAGCAGGTTTTTTTACTAATTTTCAAGACCGATAATTGTTTTGTTATGCATTTCACACCTTAATGAGCTAGGTCATGGCACTCGTTATGAATAGAGATTACCAGTTGAAAAAGTCCTCAAAAGGATTTACCAAAACTATGTTTTTGAGCATGATACTGCTTTTGGCAGGTTCAATTCAGCTGGCGGCACAGGTCAAAAAAGACAAAGTATTGTTGATTGCCATTGGCGACACAGAAGACCTCCTTCATAAACGACATCCTGAAAGTTTCCGGTTTGAGATTGGAGAGGAAAGTGCTAAATCCATAGCGAATATCGAAAAGGTGTCCCGCTCTATTCCCGATTTAAGGACAAAAGTAGAATATTTTACAGGGAAGGATTTTTCTAAGAAAGCTTTGCTTAGATACTTGCAAAGAGGCACTGTGGGCAAAGAAATGGACAGTGCTGCCGTAGTGATCCTCTATTTGATATCTCATGGTGAGGCCGATACAAGCCTGAGAGAGGAGTTACCCATCGTTCACTTTCCTGATGGGAAACTGAGAACCGTAGATTTGCGAAACAGCCTGATCAATGACAGTGAAAACCAACTGGTCATGCTGCTGGTAGAGGCCTGTAATCACGAACCTGTTTTTCCAAACAATGACCCATTTCTTAAAAGCGGCGATCAGTATGACTTTGACAATCTTAGCGAGATGATGCTGACCAACATGTTTTTGAAAACTTCCGGCTATATCGAAATGGTGAGCTCCAAAAGAAGCTATAAAAGTTATGTGACAGAGAAAGGCGGATTGCTGGCATATTATTTTAGAAACTACCTTTTGAATGGCGGACGACACAGTCAGTGGGATAGCCTGAGTACTTACCTGACCAGAAATATCTACAACTATCAGCTGAAAAGCGACTCACTCATTACGCTTACCGGAAATAAAATCATGAGGGTGGAAAACTTCCAACCCTACATCAATTTGCAATACCTGCTGAAGGAAGATTAGACAAACCGTTCAACATTGTTGAAAATTACCTGCCTTGTGCAATGAATGAACTGCTTATTGCAGAGCCCGAAGAGGATATTGCAGAGCCGAAAGCACCTTATGCAGAACCCGAAGAGGATATTGCAGAGCTGAAAGCACCTTATGCAGAACCCGAAGAGGATATTGCAGAGCTGAAAGCATCTTATGCAGAGTCAGAAGAGGATGTTGCAAAGCTGAAAGCACCTTATGCAATGCCTGAAGAGGATATTGCAGAGTTGAAAGCACCTTATGCAGAGCCCGAAGAGGATATTGCAGAATAGAAAGCGTCTTTGCAATCAAATTTTTCTCAATTCCGAGCTATCAACTGTCATAAAGGCAAAAGAACATGCCTATGAAACTTTTCACGATATTTTTGAGCTTAGTCCTTTCTCATACCCTGTCTGCGCAGATTCTGTCAATCGATTTCGACAGGCCGGACTCAGGGATTTTGCCAGAGAGAAGTCAGTATCAGCATCAAATCAATCACTATGGTGATCTGGAATACATAGACGACAGGTTTGGAAACGGTTGTCGTGCTGCTAATTTTACAGGATCGCAATTCCTGGAAATACCACACAGCGATGTGTTCAACGTCAGCGAACAATTCACTGCCATGGCATGGCTCAAACTACCAGATAGAAGAGATTTTCAGTGGATTACGCTCATCTGTAAAGGACTACATCAGATCGAGACGGAAGATTCTCCTGCCTTTAGGGTGCAGATGACCTCACAAACAGTTTCAGTAAATACTTCTTCTACAAAGGAAATTGATGAGGTATTTCAAAACTACCCCCGACAGCAGTGGTTCCATTTTGCCACGACTTTCGACGATGGAAAGATCACGATCTATGTCAATGGCGAAGTGTATAAATCATTTTATACCGCCACCGTACTCGGAGAGAACAAGCACTCTGTGACAGTAGGTTATGACATTCCGGGTGATGAAGAGTATTTCACAGGAGCGATGGACGATCTATACTTCTTTGATTACACTATGTCGGAAAAAGAGATATTGGCTTATGCGACCGACATGACTAATCAAAATGCAGGGGGCATTTGCCCGGTAAGTCCGCCGCAACAGAAAATCCCGCAGAAATTTGCCAGCAAAGACCCCTGGAGTAACATTACGATCGATGAAATTGATGATGACCCGGTGGATAATTCAACCGTTGTAACCGTTCCGGACAATAACGTACCTAATCAGCCGAATGGCTGGGATGATATAGCAATCGATGATGTAGAACCCGATACAGATCCGGTAAATGATCCCGTGCTGGTCAGCAATCCTGTCGATCCGTGGAAAGATCTTGAGATTGATGAAGTAGAGGAAGGTAATCCCGATATCGATCTGCTGGTGCCAAATCCAAAGCAGGACAAGACGGGCAGACCTGTTTTACCGTTGGTTACTCCTGAGCGAACAGAAGAAGTTGTAATTAATGGTGGGCCCATTCCTTTAGATGACATACCTGCTAAAACAATTGACGATGGTTCTACGCTCACTTTCACGCCCCCAAATAGAGTGCAAATTGATTCTGTACAGGTGCCTGAAAGAGATGAATTCTTGCCTGCAAGCACTAAAACTACCAGAATCAATACGCCTGCTACTGATCCGACTGACAACCCGGATGGCGATTCCCCGGATGAGGTGGTTACGGTCATCGATTCACTGGGCAATGACTATCCGGGAATTGATCAGCCTGTTTTGGTCAATAGCATCGATTCACTGGATATTGGCAAAAAGATGATTTTGGACAAAATAGAGTTTGCGAGACACAGTTCACATCTCAATGACCGCTCCAAAGAGGTGTTGACCAGGCTGGCGGAAGTACTGAAGAAGCATCCGGACTATTCTATTCTGCTGGAAGGACATACTGAAATTGATGGTGCCAGAGAAGCTAACCTCGACTTGTCAAGAAGAAGAGCTGAGGCCTGCAAAAAATACCTGGTGAAGAAGAGAAAAATCAAATCAGGAAGAATAGAGGTGAAATTCTATGGACCCGATCAACCGATTACGACTGAAAAGGAGATTTTGTGGAAAAACCGCAGGGTAGAAGTGACGGTGTTTTAATTGTAATTAGAAATTATCACGTTAGGTTTTGTATTGATTGATTTTCGATAAGATGAAGATTCAATTTTGCATTTTATATTAATTCACAATTATGAATTAATTTACGAAACTGATTGGTGATTAATATCAGAATGCGTGTACTAAATCTGTCGTGATATCCTTTATTGATTGAAGGTATCTGTCCGCTTGAATAATCATACTATTCCATTTTCTGATGAGAACAAATACCACTTGCAAACATTATAAAATCGACAAGGT
>JBCBHL010000210.1:0-12847 GCA_038525605.1 Bacteroidota bacterium | reverse complement strand
CTCCCCCGAAGGCAAGAAATGACCAAAAAACCTTTTGTGGTCGATTTAATTTTTGCCAAAGTTCTTCATTAGAACTTGCATTACAGTTTTCGATGACCTGGTCAAATAATTTGTCCATATATTCCCACATTCTGTTATCATATGTATTAAAGTCATCCCAAGAATATTTTGCTTTTAGATCATCTAGCCATTGCTGATCTAATTTTGCAAAATAAAATTTCTCATTTTGATTGCCATCATTTATTGAATACAATGCTTCTGTTTTCATTTATAGTAGATCAAAATAGTTTTTAATGTTGTAAGCAAAAATTACCGGATACTTGTGTATTTCAATCAATATCTACCTATCTAAACTACTTTTTCTTTTTCTTCTTGAGTTCTCCAAAATTGTTAAAGCTATAGATGTGATTTTTGTCTTCAGCTCCACCTTCTTCATCAGTGACCTGAAATGTTGCTGCATCAATATTGGCTCTTATTCTTCCAGTACCAAAACTAAAGACGTGGTTCGCATCTTTTCCCCAGTGTGTGTTCAACATTTCAAAAGTAGCACCGTCAATAGCTTTTACAGCTTTCCCGTATTGATAGAGGTGCTTGTTATCCTGTGCCCAGTCATTGTGATCAGCAAATAGCAAACGAAAGCTTTCGGCGTCAGCCTGATCATGTGGTTTAAAATCATAGTATATATGCGACTTGTCTTTCGCCCAGAAATCATTGAGAATTTCAAATGATACAGGGTCAACGATTTTTTTTGAAATGGTCAGCGCTTTATCATAACCAGTTCTCAACCCTACTTTTCCGAATTTCTTCATTGTATCGATGTACAGGTGATCTTTATCTCTGGCAACCAGCTCAAATGAATATGTTCTTTCCTGCTCATGGATAATTTCGAAGCTGGCCTTATCGCAATCGACCGGATAGCCATTGAAAAACAAGTTGTCTTTATCTTCGGCCAGTTTGTTGCTAATCACCCTAAAAGAAGCCACGTCTACCTCTTTCAGAATTCGATTCCGGCAAAAGACATAATTTTTATCTTTCGCATAATATTGGGAAAGAACTTCGAATGTTGACACATCAGCTTTTCTCAGGAGGGTATAGTCAGGTTTTGTGTAGGATTCGTCTTCAGCATTGACCTCAAAGACGTAGTAAATGGCAATTGCAGTCTGATGATAGCCCTTTGTATTTGATGAAGGCAGATCCGGTTCGAATTCATAATCAGGATGCCACCATCCAACGATATCAGGGTATTTTTCGAGCAATAGCAGTTTGTTGTTCTCAAATTTGTTTGCACCTGCTTTGTACCGATAGTCAAAGAGCACATTGTATTTGGATGAATTGCTGAGTTCAATCGGAGGACCGTAGTGATAGACATTGTCCTGATCGGTGATATAGGCACTGCGACTTATGGGGACTAATGTATCAAAATCAGCGTGATCGTAAATGAATAAACCTGATATGGAATCTAAAGCGTAAAGGAAATTTCTGTCTTTTGCATAATATGGAGTTTCTTCAATTACCTGAAATGTATCTGGGTCTGAGTTGGGAATTGCAACACCGTCTTTGGCAATCAGATAGACAGACTTTTGATCTTTGGCGTAATCATCATTAATGATCGAAAAATGAGTAGTATCTTTCGTTAGAAATTTCAATTTTGGCTTATTACGAAACAGGTAAAACCACCAAACTCCTTTCACATCCTTCAATATCGCTTTGATACCTGAGTTGTCGGCAAACAAAACATCAAAACCTTCCGATGATACACCTTTGAGAAGGAAATCCTCATGAAAAACCATTTGGTCTTTGAAAACAAAATCTGTTTTGTTCATTTTTCTGATTTAATAACGCATTGTTTAATTCATTTCATAGCGACATAACCAACAAATGTTTTTAGTGGCAAGCAGCCATTCATTGTAGAGTTTTTCATCAGGGTCCATACTATTCATAAAAATACTCAATACCGAACTGGAATACAGCGGATTGACTTTAGCTTATTTTATTATTGATGATTCGTTTTACTTTTTTATCCCAGTTTTCATCAGAAGGTTCAACAATAATCACTTTGAAATCCAGCCTTTCACTTTCAATACCAACTCCTTTAGAATCATCAATATGTATATCAAACTTAAATGCAGGAGGATATTTTGATGAGATGATATTGAGTGATTTCAGGACTTTGATATTTTCAGTTTCATTGATAATCCTACCGACTTTAATTCCATGATATCTTAACAACCATCTGATCTTAGCTCTTGGGCGAAAAGAAGTTGTATAGATATGAACATTGTGTCCATCGTTCTGCAAGTCAGTGATAAGTTGAACACTGCCCTTTCGGATTCTCTCAATCCCTAGAATCTGCGAAATCTTACTGGTTTTTTCGGTTTCAAATTCCTCGCCATTTGGGATTAAGGTACTGTCCAGATCAAAACTTATATTCATTGCATCAGTGCCCTTATTTGTTTTATTGAAAATATGAGTAATAAACCTCCCCAATTAATTAATTCAACACAACCAGTTATCAGTTATCAGTTATTTTCCAACCACTCACTGAATGCATCAACTTTACTTGAGTTATTTTTCAGCCACTCAAGACTCTCGCCACCTTCCGATAAACTAATATAGTGACAATAGGTCTGCAGATGTTCCGAATTGACTAGTTTTTCTCCAAATGCCACATAGAACTCCCACCAAAGACCCTCTCTATCTTCTTCTTTCTCTTTGAATTCGCTCAACATGCTGAAAAAAGAATCTGTATTTTCAATGAAAAGTGTCATTTCAGACTTTTTCCTGTTTTTCTTCGATTCATTATTAGCAGTCATAATAGACAACATTAATGCAACAGAACTAAAAGGATCATTGTCATTGAGAGCATCTACATCCACGAGTAGTTCAATATTGTTTTTATCCTTTTTCTTCACATTTCCACCAAATTGTTCTTTTAATGCCGCCAAAGCACCCGATGACCTTCCGGAGTTGGGTTCGAGAAACAGGAAAAAATGAAGGGCAAGAATGCTCCTTACTTTCCTGTCATTTTCCTGCATCAGGTAACCGAGTAGCAGATGACTGCTACCATGATTTGGATTATTGAATATGGCCTTTTCCAGAGATTCAACAGCCTTTTGGTCTTTCTTCAGGTTGCGGTAAGTCAATGCCAGATTGTAGTGAAGCAAGTAATTTTCATCATCGATTTCCAGTGCTTTCTGAAAAATTGGGATTGCTTCTTTGCTTTTTCCTAGTGCATCGAGGCAACTGGCCTTATTCATCAGTGCAGTGAGCATATAGCGTTCGTTGGCCCTGCCACTGTTTATAATAAAATCACTGTGTTTGATGGCTTCCTCATAACTGCGAAGGTATAGGTAAGACAAGGATATTTCGTAGTTGGCAAGTAAAGAGCCAGGTTCAATTTCCAGTGCTTTTTGATAAAAAATGATAGCCGAATCGTAATTGCCACCATCATGATATTCAACACCGGTTTTTACATATTCCTCGGCTGTTTGTTGGGCATTGGCGAGGAAAAATATTCCTAAAAAGACTGTCAAAAAAATATACTTCATGATCATCAGGCAATTGTCCGATAGTCAATATAAGCAATCATTAATGAAAGATTGTCTTGATGAAAGTGTTATGCTGTTTTTGATTTGAATAATCAGTCATTTTTTAGTTGAATGCGATTACCTGCTGACGATTGCAGTAAAGTCGGAAGACCACTGTTAACTTCAACATTTAACCGCATTCATTACTAAAATGATCAATCAATCTCTGGAGACGATCATCTCCATTGACTTTTCTCTTTTACAAAAAAACGTTCAAAATTGCCTGATGTAAATCGTTGCTAAAACTTAATACTGATACCTGCCTCCACAGAAGCATTGAAAAACGCTCTAAATGCCAGTGAGGTTGTTCCCGGGTTATTCGAAGTTCGGTCTATCAGATGCCCTTTGAAAAATAGCAATCGGTTCGGTTTCAATTTATACTCTATTCCCACAGACGACTTGATATATCTGTACTGTAAAAGCACATCATTCCCTGCTCCGGGCGACAAGGTGTTGTAGTTTCGTATGGAATACTTAAACGATCCTGAAAGAGAAAGCTTTTTAAACTGATAAGACATATTAAATCCCGAAGCGATCTCATTGTAGCTATTTCTGTCGTCAAGGTCGGATCTCCTGATATGATAAAGCCCGGTAGTCAGGCGGAATTTCTTTTCTTTTCCAGCAAAGCTATATTCAATGTTGTTTCTAAAATAATTCCAGTTTCGGGTTTTTTCTTCGAAATACTCCTCTTCAAATTCCATTTCCTCCTCCTCTTCTTCGTCAATTACTTCTGCAATTCTTTCCAACTCTAAATAGGATCGTAACTGGCTGTTATTGGAAATAGTTACCTTATGAATTTTCTCATTGATCAGCCATTTCTTACTTAGTGAAACTGTGGCAAATGGAGCGCGGTAAAATAATTCTTCATCATTTTCCCGGTCGTAGCTTTTGCGTAGATAACCAACTTCTGTTTTGAGCCAGGCTTTGTTTTTCAAATAGAAATCAAACTTCACCGGAATTATTAGCTGGGAGTATGAGAATGGTGTTCTCAATACTGCCTGCGCCTGATTGATTCCCTGTCGCTTCTTTTTGATGAACTCAGGAGCAAATTCAAAGTACTTTCGTTTCCCGTACTTGACCCGATAGGTCAACTCAGCTTCCAGTTGATATCTGTTGGCGTTGGCGGTGGTTTGGTATAACCCGGCACCTCCATTGAGTTTCAATTTCAAAGTATGATTATCAGTTTCCTTTTTAAAAGAATTACGAAAGAACAATGCTTCAAAAGTACCGTTGTCCAAAAGATCAGACTGATCCTGAATAATGTCAGTTCCATCTGTTAGAAATGTGGGATTTAGAAATACATTTTGTTCATATCCAGCTCCAATATTGATTTGGTGTTTGTTTTGCCACTGGGCATAAGCCTGGATGTTAATCGCAAAAATAAAGGTTAGTATTATGATCTTTTTCATCATCACAGAATGTTATTTGATTAGATTTTAAATTGAAAGTTGCCAGGCGATTTTCTATACTTTTATGACTGTTCGCCGTGATAGCTACCTTTTGAGAATTTGTCTGCGTCAGCCGCTCGAAAGAAGCAATTGCCAGAAGCAGGATCAGTACTGTCAGATACAGTTTTTTTGATTTTGTGTGCATCACGAATTTGGGTTAATAAGATTTTACTAAGAAGCATATTGCAGGTTAGTGAATTGAGGAGCATATTCGACGATCGCTTCCTTCAGCCCTTGTTTGTTGGCAATCTGGATGGCTAACCCGGGCCTTACGTTCACTTCCATAATCATAGGGCCTTTCACCTGATCGATTACCAGGTCTACACCCAGATAGTCAAGTGGGAAACAAGCAGCCGTTTCTATTGAAAGCTCCATGACACGAGACCAAAATGGCACTCTTTTACCCGTGATCACACTGCCACTATCGGGATGATTTTTTAGGTGTTGTTTGCCATCATAAGCTTCTTTCAGCATCCCTGTTTCAATGTCAATGCCAATTCCCAGACCTCCCTGATGCAGATTCGCCTTGCCGTCCGACGCGCTCGTGGGCAATCTCAGCATTGCCATCAGTGGAATGCCTTTGAGTAAAATAATCCTGAAATCAGGGACACCTGCTGGATAAATGTCTGTAAAAAAGTGATGAGGCTGTACATACTCTTCTATCAACACCCGATCAGAATCCCCAAAAGAGTAGATGCCAAAAATAATATTAGCAATGTGTGCAAAGATTTGCTCCTCGTCAATTGGCGTCTGGCCTTTAAACCATTGTTTGTTTTCTTTTCTAAGAATCAGAATGCCTTTTCCACCTGCCCCTTTTGCTGGTTTGATCACCAGTCTGTTCCATTCTTTTACTACCTCCCACACTTCTGCTATGCGACCAATCTGGTCAATTGTTCCGAAGGTTTTTGGACAGGCAATACAGTTGTCTTCCATAATGCCTTTAGCCAGGTATTTATCGTCTGCCAGCTTGTAATCCTCCCTGTGATTATTGGGGTAGATGAGTTCCAGATTTCGTTGGTTCATTCCAACGACGGAATTTGCAACTGTCCTGATGCGTTCTATAATTTTCATTGTTTGCTTATTTTGAAGTGACTTTATAAAACCTGTAATATTCAGTGACCCTCAGGCCTATCCATTTGCCGAGTAGGATATTCAACCCTGCCAGAGAGCAGATGATCTCAGGAAAAGTCATGATAAAATTTTGGATGGTCTCAGCTGACAGAATGTAGTAAATGACTAGCGTTACCAACAAGGTGGATAGATAAAGATTTAGCGCCTGTCCCACTCCTTCTTCTTCTGTTTTCCGTGCAAATCGCTCACTGACAATCGTGAGAATGATGATTGGAAAAAACAAAGGAATGCTTGCATTCAGCCATTGGGTTTTATGCAATAAGTTGATCACTGCCAACGCAGTAACTACAACAGCGATGAGCATAATGGCGATTTTTGAATTGTACTGGATACCTCCCTTTTCCAACGGGTAATTAATTGCTGCGACTACCGCAATCATCACTGAAAACAAAATAACTCCAGGAATTACGCCAGCATTGAAAAACGCAAAGCTGATGAGAACAGGAAGGAATAAACCATAGGTTTTAATGCCAATGATGTTGTTGAAAACTGAAACCAAAAAGGCCCCAAGTGGTAGTAACAATAATATCTTTATCATCTCCGCCGGTATAGCAGCTTCATCGATGATTTCCCAAATGTCGAATAGAGCGAAATTCGGAAAGTGATTGATCCTGGTTTTATCGATCACATATGTATAGTCGAAAGCTATGTTTTTACTCCTGGTAATCAGAAATTGATCTCCTTTATACAGTTCCAGGTAATTGGCAGGAATTTCAGCAAAATGCCCGTTAAGAGCGTCAAATGGAACCCAGTGATCACCAATTGATATTTCTGCCCACAGATGAGAGGTTTTCTTGCTGGTCTCTTCCAGAATTAATCCGCCGGCTACCCGGGCTGGTATACCTACACTTCTGCAAAATGCGACCAGTAGTCTGCTTTTCCCATTACAGGAAGCCCTGTTCAAGTGGAGCGCTGTTACAGCATCTGTCAGCGCGGAAGTCTGTGCAGAAGGCATGTTGAATACATATTCGTAAAAGGAACCCACTATTTCTTTGATAGTCGCTTTGTCTGAGGCTAGTTGCTGCGCCTTCGTTATAATGATTGAGTCATCAGATTGAATGTATTCCGTAGGTCTTAGGAAACTTTTAAGCTCTTCGCGAGGCAATTCATCTAGTCTAATGGCAGGATCTATCTCATATTGCCGGGCTTCACCGATGAATTCGAAATTCACATCAATGGAATCTTCGTTGCTGTTGGAACTTTTCCATTCAATGACCTTATTACCATTTCTAATCATGATGGTCCCTCTATTGCTATTGTTTTGATTTTTGAGAGAAACCCGCTGTCTTTCATTACTGAGTGGCAGGTAAGTTTTGATCTGATATTCATCATCGCTTTTGCCTATTTCAAACTGATAGTTGACATCATACTGATGGCCCGGTTCAAAAACATGATGCTGATTACTCCAAAGCCTGACAATGATCAGCACCAGTGGGATCATGATCATGGATGTAGCGATAATTCTGCTTGTTGTTATTCCTTTCATAAATCGAAAATTTAATCCCATTGGGATACCTAATTGCCCAACTCTTTATTGTCCAGCACCTTTTGAAAGGCACCGGATTGGGGTCGGTTTATTTATGAATCCTGCTGGCAGCCAAACACCCCACCCCCTTAAGTGAAAAAAAATATTTGTAAAGTGCTATATTTCTGAGGGTGTGGATTTTACGAATAGATTAATTTGCAGAAATGGGCAATTCCTAAAGTTTCTTATCAAAACCGGTGAAAGTTAATTTTTGAGATAACTATTTCAATTTTATTCGAAACAGGTAAAAATGCTATCTTAGAGTATTATTTATAAAAGCATTGTCAGAGGAAGAGATTAAAGATGTTTGTAGAGAAACAGTTTATGAAGAACTGTTTCGACAGCTGGCCCCAGGCCTGCGGAATTTCCTTGTCTATAAGTTCAGGAATCTTGAAAGGGCAAACGATATTGTTCAGGAAGCATTTTTAGTACTTTGGAAAAACTGCCTTCAGGTGACACATGCATTAGCCAAACCTTATTTGTATCGGGTTGCTCAAAATCAGTTTATTAAACTGATCGAAAAGGATGGTGTACGTCAGAAGCATTTGTCACTGCAGACCGGTGAATCGGATGAGGGTGAAAATCCGCATTTCGATCTGGAGTATCAGGAGCTGAGCGAAAAGTTGAAAGATGCACTTGAGCAGTTGCCGGATGGGCAGAGAGAGGTTTTTATTTTAAATAGAATAGAAAAGAAAACCTATAAAGAAATTGCTGAACTCCAGGAGGTAAGTGTCAAAGCAATCGAAAAAAAGATGCACAAGGCATTGATTAAGTTACGAAAGGTAATCAAAGGGATTTAAATATTCCGAATATTTATATCTTGACGAGGGGGTAGGGTAAATGATGGTCAGACGTATTTGAATATGTATATGATCAGATTCAGTGGAAAGTTTATCAACTTTGGATGTTGAATTAGCAGGATTTATGGTTTAGCTATCATTAAGAATTCGCAATAATGATTTTTACAATAAAATTAATCTTGAAAATCCTGTTGTGAAACACTTTGATTAAAGTCAAAAATAATGGAATACTGGGAAGCGGACGATACTTTTTTAAGCAGGTGGCTCAATGACGAATTGAGTCAGGAGGAAAAGGACCGTTTTGAAGCGTCTGAAGCCGGGAAGGAATTCATCGACTTGATTTCAGCATCGGAAATGATAAGTCCGCCTGCCTATTCTACCGAAAAAGAACTTGGCTTGTTAAAAGAATCCATTCAGGAATTAAAAGCTCCGAAGGGTAAATCTGTTTGGATGCTTCCTCAAACATGGGGTGCTGTAGCAGCGGTGTTGATCCTGCTGATTGTCGCCACAGTTTTACTCTTGGATCAAGGTACAATCATAAAGACAGGCTATGGTGAACAGGAGTTGGTAACTCTTCCGGATGGCTCGGAAGTACGCTTAAATGTTAATTCTTCAATTGCTTTCGATGAAGAAAACTGGCAGACAGAAAGAAACATCCGTTTGACAGGGGAGGCGTTTTTTGAGGTGAAGAAGGGCAGCAGGTTTTCGGTAGAAACGGAAAATGGTAGCGTAGCTGTTTTAGGCACGAGCTTTAATGTGCGGAGTAGGGGGCAATTGCTGGATGTATCCTGTTACACGGGGAAAGTAGGTGTTACCAAGCGGAAAGTAAATGAGGTATTACTCCCCGGCAAATCAGTGAGGTTGGAGGGAGAAAAACCGATTGAAAGACAGGATTTTAATGTGAAAGATAAGCCAACATGGTTTGAGGGCATTACCAAACTCGAAAATGTACCTTTTCCAATTGCATTGGATGAGCTGAAAAATGTCTACGGGTTGGAAATATCCTACGATCAATCGCTTGATTCTCTCCTGTGCAATACAGCTTTTCCGCACGATAATCTTGAAAATGCCATTAAGCTGGTATTAGAGCCAGTAAATGTTCGTTATACCTACTACGATAAAGCATCTTTAAAACTAGTTATTCAGGGCTTAACAGAATGATTAAACGGCTGATTGTATTGATACTGTTTGCTATCATGGCATGTATGGCTCAGGCTCAGGAGCCTGTTGTAAATTATCAGGCGGCCAATAAATCCGTCGTTCGGATACTGAAAGAGCTGGAGGACAAATATGATTTTCATTTCGCCTTCAATCAGCAGCAGCTAAAAAACATCAAGTGTACAGTGGAGGCAAATAATCAACCGTTGACGCAATTTTTATCGGGTCTTCTGACAGGCAATCAGCTTTCATTCGAGATTCTGGAAAATCAGTTTATTCTGATTAAGAAGGCCGAATCGAAATACCTCCGATTTCACATTTCAGATCAGGAAAGTGGCGAAGCATTGCCTTTTGCTATTGCAAAAATCAAGGGGACACACAAAGGTTTTGTATCTGATAAAGACGGAAATTTTGAAGTGATTTTGAGAGAACCGCTGGGGAAGACGTTGGTATTTTCTTTTCTTGGGTACAACGATTTGGAGTTAGCGGTAGAGTCGCTGGAAGACGACCAGCGGATAGCTGTGGAAATGGATGTCCAGACTCAGCATTTAAATGAAGTGGTGGTGAAAGAATATTTGAACAATGGCATCACTACCAATGACAAGGGGCTCAAAATAGACATCGATCCGGATGAAATGGAGGTTTTGCCGGGTTTATCCGAGCGTGACGTTTTGTTAACGACACAGGTACTGGCAGGGATTACTTCCAATGATGAAACAGCTTCAGGGTTAAATGTCAGAGGTAGTTCCAGAGATCGTACTTTTATCTACTGGAACAACATTCCAGTCTACCAGACGGCTCACTATTTCGGTAACATCTCTTCGTTCATTCCGGCATCTATTGGCAAGGTATCAGTTTATAAAAATTATGTCCCCGTAAACTTCGGAGGGTCCAGTGCCGGGCTGATTCTGATGGAATCAAAGATCAACAACACATCCAGGCCAACGTTTGAATCGAGCCTGAATCTGACACATGCAGATGTATATGCCAATTTCCCGATTATGAAAAATAAAGGCAGCCTGATGCTATCAGCCAGGCGATCGTATAATAATCTGTTGGCTACTCCTACTTTTACAGCTATCAGCGATAAGCTGTTCGAAGGGACTATCACGCAGGATTTACAGCAGGAGCTTTCGGATGGTGAGTTCCAATACAACAGCAAGCTTGTATTCACAGACTTCAACTTACAGTGGAATTATGAACCTACCAATAAAGATCAGCTGACTGTAAGTGCTCTGAGATCGGGTAGCGTTTTGGATTACAGCACTTCTGATGAGGAGGAAATCAATGCTTCCACTCAGACGCATGAAGTCACCAATTCCGGTATTAGTGTAGAGTGGAACAGGCGGTGGAACAGGCAATTCAAAAGTGATGTTACTGCAGCTTATGCTAATTACCAAATGGAATATAGTCTGATCAATGAAAGAGAAGAAGATGAAGCAGATGATGATAACGAATCACGACTCAACGAATTGAATAATTTGGAGGTGCGGTTGACCAATCAGTACCAGTTTAGTGAAAATACCAATCTTCGGTTTGGTTATCAACTCAACTCGATTAATGTGTTGCTGCAAATCAATGAGGCGCAGTTTTTCGAAGAGGATTCTGATGAATTGATCGATTCGCAGGGGCTCACCCATGGATTATTTAGCGAATATGAAATGAAAACTGATAATGGCATTACCTGGAGTGGGGGGCTAAGAGCAAATTACTACGCGACTACTGAAACTCTTGTAGTTGATCCCTTACTAAAGGTGAATTATGCATTGAATAAAAACTTCACTTTCAAAGCGGCTTTTGGTAGGGTTCATCAGTATCTGAGTGCGCTGACGGAAAGTGAATTTTCTTTTTCAAATACTGTTGAGCAGCAGTGGCTTGTGGCCGATGAAGAAGAGTCGGTTCCGCTCATCAGCAATCGACAGCTGGTAGCAGGCTTTTTGTGGGAGCAGAACAACTGGCTGATAGATCTGGACGTTTACCAGAAAAATATCGACGGGTTGTTTGCCCGGAATCTGGGACCTGGATTCGATGATGAAGATGGTTTTGAAATCGGGAGCGAGAGGATTTTGGGCATTGATTTTACAGTTCGGAAAAAGTGGAGAAACTATAAGGCCTGGTTGAGTTATGCTTTTCAGGACTCTCATGTTGAGGTTGAATCTCTGGGCTTGTCAGGACTTTCTTCAGCACTTAATTTAAGGCATCAGTTGCAGTTGTCACAGACCTTAAACTTTAGACAGTTTGAGTTTTCGCTGGGTGCTACGTTACGATCGGGGATTCCATTTACAAGAGCTTCAGGCATTACATTTGTTGATGAACCAGAGGATGGTGAGGAAGTTGATTTTGATCCGTTTTACAGAATTGATTATGAAACACTAAATGCAAACCGCCTGAGGTCTTATTTCAGACTCGATGCTTCCATTTGGTATAAGTTTCCAAAGAAAACAGATGGTAAATTCAACGGAGAGGTTGGCTTCTCTGTGCTCAACCTGTTGGATAATGACAATTTTTACAATCGCACTTACACGATTGATGAGCTGGAAGACGATCGGGTTGTACTTTTCAGCAGTGAAAAAAGACTGTTGGGAATTACACCAAATCTAAGTGTGAGAGTAAGATTTTGAGAGAACCGATATCAGGTTAAAGCAATTTTGTGTTTACACCAAAACGCTGACTTTAATGACGTCACCAGTTTTGACGCCGGTTTTCTTTCTGATAGCTGACTTTACCGGTAGCAGATAGGTACCAGCTTTTTTGTCGAACCAGATGGCGGTGTCCCATTCGGATTCGCCGATTACAGCAGTCGCTTTCATACGGCCCCATCCCTCTTCCTGCCATTGCATGTTGGCTCTTATTTCTTTGGAAAGATCTTGAGGAAGAGACACGAAGTGCCATCCACCCGGTCCGGCAGACGTCCACAGTTTACCCGAGAATTCATATTTTATTTTGGCGTCCAATTACTGGTGAGGTTAAATTTCTATGTATTTCCGCTGGCAATATAAGCAACCGAATGGACTAATCATTGCTAGGGAGGTAGCTGTTTAGCGAGATAAATTTTCAACCTTGTTGGGTTTAATCGACGAGTAGATGCACGAATGCATGAGCTTGAATTCATATCATTATAATTAAAGGTTATCACGACAGATTTATTATGCATATTTTCAACTAGTACTTCAATTGAAAATATGCATAATAAATCTG
>JBCBHL010000209.1:0-12859 GCA_038525605.1 Bacteroidota bacterium | reverse complement strand
AGAAGCCTATCAGAATGCAGAGAACAGCATCGATCAGTACATTGACAATTATACCATCAATAAATTGAGTACCGGTCGAATGTTTTTGTACAAAATTTTCGCAAAAGCTGGTCAGCTAAGCCAAAAACAGTCGATTTCATTCAATGAAGCTTTCGAAAAGTCTTTTATCGACTCTTACATCAACTTAGCAGATGTATTGAAACCGGAAGTAACACGCAGTATCAATAGCGATACTAAAATCGCTGATTTAAAAGAAAGTTTTAACAAAGCACTTTTAGAATACAAAGACAAAGACAGTCTCTCGATTAGTGAGGCAAAAAGTTTATGTAATACCTACGGTCGATATTCAGTTTATTCAAAAGCTGGACAATTAGCTCAAAGGCTTTTGGACGAGGAGGATAAAAGAATATTTGATATTCAGGAAAACGTCGTGATCAAAACTGGAAATGGTGGTGAGGTAACGGCATTACTGATCAGAAAAAAAGGAGCGAAAAGAAAACTGCCTGCCATCTTCATTTACAATATTTATGCAGGTTCCTATGATTATGAGGTCGCAAAACGAGCAGCGGTTAATGGATATGTTGGGGTAGCTGTAAACACCCGGGGAAAGCGACTCAGTAAAAACGAAATCCTTCCATTTGAATTCGATGGCAGAGATTCTTATCAGATTATAGATTGGATCAGCAAACATAAGTGGTGTAATGGAGATATCGGTATGATGGGTGGAAGCTACTTGGGTTTCAGTCAGTGGTCAGCTACAAAAAAGTTACATCCTGCATTAAAAACCATCGTTCCACAAGTATCTGTAGGTATTGGAATTGACTATCCGATGCAAAATAATGTATTCATGAGCTACATGCTTCAATGGATTAATTATGTGCGTAACAATAAGTTTACCGATGAACTCGAATTTGCCAGCAGTGATTATGAAAAGGCGTATGATGAGTATTATCTCAAAGGATTTGCATTCAATAAACTTGATAGCATCCTCAATAAAGGAGATAATAAAATATTCCAAAGATGGCTGAAAC
Organism: Bacteroidota bacterium; assembly: GCA_038525605.1. GTDB lineage: Bacteria > Bacteroidota > Bacteroidia > Cytophagales > Cyclobacteriaceae > JANSWY01. Next base: position 11,828 of record JBCBHL010000209.1, on the reverse strand, counting down.
ACCCCAGTTATGATCGTTATTGGCAGGACATGGTTCCTTACAAAGATGAATTCAAAAACATTAACATTCCTGTGTTATCCACTACTGGTTATTACGATGCTGATCAGATAGGCGCACTATATTATTTCAACGAACATAATAAGCACAATCCTAAAGCAAATCATTATCTGGTGATTGGCCCATACTCACATGGAGGCGGTCAACATTATCCAAGTAAAGTTTTATCAGGGTATACAATTGATGAAGCTGCTCTTATCAGTATTCACGAATTGGCCTATCAATGGTTTGATTACATCCTGAAGGACGAGAAAAAACCCGAATTACTGAAGGATAAGATAAACTACCAGGTGATGGGAACTAATAGCTGGCAGCATTGCTCTTCATTTGAAAGTATGAATTCAAAGCTTTTCAAGTTTTATCTTTCTGATATTACCGATGGTCAAAAATTCAAATTAAAGACTGATCAACCAAAAAGTGAAGGCTCCATATCTTATGAGATTGATTTGAGTAAGAGGAGCAAAAGTGATGCACACGGATTCTTTTCAGGAGCAATAATAGGAGAGGAGATAAACGCTGAAAATGCCATCAGCTTTATGACAAAACCATTCGATGAGGATGTTTCTATCAATGGGATTTTTGAAGGTGAACTGAATATAGCCACAAACAAGAAAGATTTGGATGTGTTTATGAAACTATATGAAATACTTCCTGATGGTTCTTATTTTTACTTATCTGAGTATTTGGCGAGAGCCAGTTATGCTAAAAACAATGAAAAACGAGAGCTGCTGGAGCCATTTAAAAACTATAGGTTTCCGATTAAAAAATCATTTATGACATCCCGAAAAATAGGCAAGGGAAGTAAGCTAATGGTGATTTTTGGAGTGAACAAGTCAAAGTACTGGGAGGTCAATTATGGAACCGGAAAACCTGTTAGTTCAGAGGATATCAAAGATGCAGGAGATCCTTTGCTGGTAAAACTTCTCAACGACAGCTATGTCACTATCGGTTACAATACAGAAGAATAACGAAGTATAACAGGGTATATGAAATCATAATTTCTATTGGGTTAGAATTTGATAGAGAAGCATAATATTCGTGCAATGGTGATCTATGGGTTCTCGTCGTGACCTTTCGCTTGCGATTGTACTTGATAAAGTAGGTTTCATATACCTTCAATTGGATTTGAATTACTCATTTTTAGAGAGGGTGTATCAGAAGTGTTTTGAACTGATTTATTACCTTACCCTTATTTAATGTTATCCTCAGGCAAAAAATATCTCATTAGTCAACAATATTGAAGTCGAATATAAAAACATATGACACTGAAAGTTTCCGTAAGGAATACTTCAATGCAAGTCCTGAATTGGAGATGCTATTCAAAAAAAGTATAAAAGATTTTTTTTGTTTAAAGATTGAGGATATCAGTAAGAGCGAACTAAAACCTATACTGCCGTCAAGAGAAGAAAGTCACACCTTGATTTATGTAACTGAAGGTTCTTATAAAACAAAAATTGGATTCAAAGAGTACACAATTTCTAAGGAGGATATTGTTGTGATACAAGCTGGCGCTGTTTTTTCTACCGATGATGTTTCCAATTTGGTTAAAGGATATACTTGTCATTTTCATCCTGACTTATTGGTTAGAGAATTTGGCAGTCGTTCGTTAGTTATGAATTTCCAATTTTTAAACAATGGAAATTATCCAATTATTCGGGTTAAACAAGATTCCAAAAATGCCATTCTGAATGTTTATCAAAGGTTAGCTGCCGAATTTAAGAGCCTTGAAAGACCCAACCCGGATATTGTCCACTCCTATCTTTACGCCTTATTGGTTGAGTTAAGGATCCTATATAGACTGGAGAATTATAAAGAGAAAAATGCATCTTATCAGATTACAACTCAACTTAGAATTTTGGCAAATGAAAAAGTAAAACAAAATTTAAAAGTTGCTGACTTTGCCAAATTAATGAACATCAGTCCAAATCATCTGAATAAGTCCGTAAAAGCAACCACTTCAAAATCTGCATCTGAAATCATCGAAGGGATTAAGCTCATAGAAATCAAGTATCTTCTTTATCAAACCAACTTATCGATTAGTGAGATATCCTATGAAATGGGCTATTTAGATGTGTCCTATTTCATAAGATTTTTTAAAAAATGTGAGGGAGTTTCGCCTAAAAAATTCCGGGAATTGATTGAAAAGTCCTAACAATGGAATGAATACTTCTATTGAATAAGTATAGTCATCCACACCTTTGCAAAGACAAAATCAAAGGTTATGTACTCTAATGTGCTTGTTTTACATTCATTGTTTAGATGGCTTGTCCTAATATCATTGTGCTACGCCATTTTCAGAGCTTATAAAGGATATCGCTCTCAATCCAACTTCTCACATTTTGACAATAAAGTTCGCCATTGGACAGCAACAATTGCTCATATTCAGCTGACCATTGGTATGCTTTTATATATCAAAAGTCCTGTTATTCAATATTACTTTTCAGATTTTAAAACCTTAGTTAATAATTGGAATTTGACATTTTTTGGTCTCTTCCACTTGATACTGATGATTAGCGCAGTAGTGCTCATCACGATTGGTTCGGCAAAAGCAAAACGAAAGAAAATTGACAGTGAAAAGTTCAGTACAATGCTAACTTACTTTTCGATTGGATTGCTAATAATCTTCATAGCGATTCCATGGCCATTTTCACCATTAGCCAATAGACCACTACTAAGGGCATTTTAATGAAACAGTTTTTCAATTCCAGTTTAGGTAGGTTGCGATTGCTGGCGTTTTTAGAAGGTACCTCTTTGCTTGCGTTAGTCTTTGTGTCTATGCCTCTTAAGTATATTTATGGTATTACGACTGTATCTTCAATTTTAGGGCCGATACACGGGCTATTGTTCTTGCTATTTGTCTTTAACACCATTAGCGTAGGTACAGAATATCATTGGAAATTCAGAACTACAACTTGGAAGGTTTTAATTGCCTGCATTGTGCCGTTTGGTACTTTTTACATAGACCGTAAAATTTTAAGCAGGTTATGAAGACCGTTTATATCATGATCAGCATTCCACTGGTAGTTGTTATTCTATTCCTGGCATTCAATAAGATTTATCGCTTCAACACAATAGACAAAAGCTTATGGAAAAAGATTTCAAAAGGTGCCATCCTACTTGACGTACGAACAGATAGAGAATACAAAAAAGGGCATATTGAGGGTTCTTTAAATATTTCACTGGGTACAATAAGGAAACGTTATGTCGAATTAGATGCAACGAAGACCTATGTAGCCTATTGTTCTCACGGAATACGAAGTGTTGAAGTAAAGAATATTCTTAGGGAGAAAGGGTTTAAAAAGGTTTTCAATGGTGGTGCAATGTCTGATCTACTGACTGTAATTGAAAAAAATAGTCCGAAAAATGATTTATGTGTATAAAACTTCTGTAAACACTGAATGTGAAATTCATGAGTTACAACCATACATTGACAAGCTTTTTCCGCATTCGAAATGGAACTTTGATCTTGAAGATTGTGATAATATCTTCAGAATTGAGAGCAAAGAAGGTATGACTGAATTCATTATCTTTTTATTTAAAATATTTGATTTTCAATGCGAAGAATTGGAGTAATGTCTGTGTCATCAAAGTCTGTAAGCATTGACAGTTTAAGTATCGACTGAAGTATTACCAACAGGAAAAACAGGTGCCAAAAATTCACTATTGCTCGTTTACGGGACCGAAGGCCGTAAGTATGACTATTGAAATATCTTCAAAGCTGAATAATGGAGTAAGTAATGATATTTATTGTGAGCATTGGTCCTTGCGCATTGAACTTTGATGGGTTTCGGGTGTATGGCTTAAAAACATAAATCATGAAGAAAGCAATCTGGATGCTTACCTTGACCATACACTCATGTTTTGTTTTCGGTCAGGGCGATGAACTCAGGAATTTCATTGAAAACCAGCTCAAAACGTATCCCAACTGCGAAATTGCAATTGGTGTGATTGATGGTGAGGAGGAAATCAAACTGGGATATAGAATTGTCGATGGGAAACTGAATGCTGTAGACAACAGCTCAACGTTGTATGAGATAGGTTCTATCAGTAAGACCTTTACAGCGGCATTATTCTCCAGAGAACTTCAACAGGGAAATATGTCACTGGATGATCCCATTCAACGACACCTGGATTTCGAAATCAAGAAAGAGTCTTTCAAGAACCAAACGATAAAAATAAGTCATTTGGTCACACATACTTCAGGCATGAAGAAAAATCCTTTAGTGGGCTATAAGAAATACGCTAAATACCTTAAAGGTTTTGAACTGGATTATATCCCTGGAGTTAACTGGGAGTACAACAATATGACGATTGCTTTATTGGCTAAAATGATCACTGAACGAAATGGTCGAACTTGGTCTGATCTTCTGCATCAGGAAATTCTTATTCCTTTGGATATGCAAAGCACTTTTGTAAATCGTGATGATGCTCCAATTGAAAGTCGGGTTCGATGTGAGGGCAAGAATGGGGAAGTAAAAGATTGCTACTATCACAAGTTTCAGGAATTCCAATGGCCAGCCGGAGCGATGATTTCCAATGTAAATGACATGATCACGTGGATGAGTGCAAACATAGAGCAAAACAGTCCCTTAGACTTTTTGCACCTTGCTCACGATCCTTTGGGTGATAGTATTTCAATTGAATGGTTCGATTACTATCAGGCGACCCAGGGAATTGTTTGGAGAAGCTACAGAACCAGCAAGCAAAAAAGAATCATTTGTCATGGTGGAATTACGCCTTCACATACTTCATTTATTGCAATGGATAAGGATCAACGGAAGGGAGTCATCGTTCTGATAAATGTAAATGGGGCTTCTATTTGGAATGAACATAAAATTACGAAAACGACAGAGCTTGCGATGAAAATATTTGAGTTGTAAATCAAAGAAAAAGACACTTTTATAGCCTCGGGGCTATTTGCAATTCCCCCTGCAATCCGATACCTTCATAGAAATTTGAAAAGTCTCATGCGATTTCATCCGACTTTGGGGATGACTGCCAGACGTTACAGGTATTTATGAGCCATGGAAAATAAAATTAGTATTGTGATAATGATAACCATCCTCTTTGGAGGGTGTGTTCAAACCACTGTAAACCCAATTGACGAAGAAATTCAGGCTATTGAAAATGGACTTCAAACAGCAATTAGTATCAAGACCGATTCGTCAGATACCTATTCGATTTTAGACAGAATGGCATATTACCATGTGCCTGGAATAAGTATTTCAGTTGTAAAAGATGGTGAGATTCGTTGGTCAAAAGGTTACGGGTTAGCTAACACAATTGATTCCATCGAAGTGAATACTAACACACTTTTTCAAGCCGGATCTATCAGTAAACCAATATCCGCTCTGGCACCTTTGAAGTTGATGGAAGAAGGGAAGCTGGGTTTGGATGTTGATGTGAATCAATACCTGAAGGATTGGAAAATTGAAGACAATAAATTGACAAATGAGAGTAAAGTAACCATGCGACGGTTACTCACTCATACCGCAGGCACCACAGTTTATGGGTTTCCGGGATATAGTCAAAGTGATACGCTTCCAACCTTAGAACAAGTCCTGAATGGCGAGGGTAATTCCCAAAAGGTGGTCGTTAGTTCAATGCCGGGATCAGGTTGGAGTTATTCCGGCGGAGGATATACCACTATGCAAAAAGTGATCGAAGATGTTAGTGAGATTTCATTCGAAGCATATATGGAAGAAAATTTTTTCAAACCGCTTGATATGAGCAATACAACTTTCAGGCACTTAGATCCTAAAAACGATCGTCATAAAGCTAGTGCAGCATATGATTCAAACGGTGAACTGATCAAAGGCTATTGGCATAATTATCCTGAGCAGGCTGCTGCCGGATTATGGACAACACCGGAAGATTTGGCTAAGTATTGTGTTGAAATTCAGCAAATATTAAACGGTAAGCAAAATGGAATCCTGAAAAGGACAACGGTTGAAGCCATGCTCACTAAACATTTGAATGACTGGGGGTTAGGACCTCAATTAGTTTGGAGCGGTGACTCTCTTAGATTTCAGCATAACGGCAAAACAGTAGGATTTGCAACTGATATGATTGCTTTCGCCCACCAAGGAAATGCAGTCATTGTTTTTGCAAATGGAGATGATGGCCGTTTGCTCATCAATGAAATTTTAAGGTCCGTATCAAACTATTATGGCTGGAATATTATTTCATCAAAAGAAGTGGAGGTTGTCAATCTTAAATCTACCCAGCTAGATAGTTTGGTAGGCAAGTATTCGTTTGATCCAACATCGTCCGAACCTATGTTTGAAATTTCCTCCGATGGCATTCATTTGATACTGGATGCAAGGGAGCGCGGAGAGTTTGAGTTTTTGGCGCTTGATAGCATGAACTTTATTGACTTAAAAACAGGAAGAGAATTATTCTTCGATCTTTCAGGCGAACAGATTCAGTTGGTTTGGAATAAAGAGGACAAATTCTATAAGATTGATTAATCTAAAACAACAAGCTCTTCCATTTATATTTGATTGGGAATCTATGAAAGGAAAATGTAAAAGTGAGTTTCAATGCCTATTGTAACTTGGGCGGAAGCTTATTTAAACCGATAGTTGATGATAATTACCAGTATGAAGTGGCTGGTCACGACATGACAAAAAATGATGTACTAACGGGCTGACAAAACATATTCCATCATCCATATGTTTTCTATTTAATCGTTACACATAACTCAAAAACAAGTGTCCAGACCCGATTTTGAAAACATAAAAAGCGGAGAAGAATTTAATCAATGGTATTGGCTGAAGGAAGAGCTGGAAGCTATTTGTAAGAGCTCAGGGTTACCAGCAAATGGAAGAAAATTCGACCTTCGGGACAGAATTATGCATGCCCTCGATCATAATGGGGAACTAAAACTTTTACCAGAAAAGCAGAAAAAGAAGTCAAAGTTTAATTGGGCTAAATCTGAATTGTCATTAGAGACCATCATCACAGATAATGTATCATTTGGTCCAAACTTCAGGCGTTTTATGAGTAATCAGATAGGAGATAAATTCAAATGCCATAGTGACTTTATGGATTGGGTGAAATCAAATGCTGGAAAAACACTTGAAGATGCTGTCAAGGAATGGAATAGGCTTGAGATGAGAAAAGAAAATCCGGATTTTAGCCGTGAAATAGCCGACAACAATATGTATAGCCAATACATTCGGGATTTTCTGGAAGACAATCCTGGCTACACCATTAAAGATGTGAAAAAGTATTGGCTACTGAAAAAGACATTGCCAATGGATCAGGGATTTGTAAAATATGAAAAGTCTGACTTAAGATTAATACAGGAATAACCGTATTCATTAAACAGTCTTGAACATTTTAAGCAGGGATAGCACCACAGCTAAAGATTGGAAGAGTATTTCCTTACGACCTTTAGAATGCTGAGAAAAACTCAATTATTTGGTGTAATAGTGGTTTTGTTGTTATTGAGAACGGGAGCCTTTAACATAACAATGCCGGGCGGAGCTTCGCTCCGCCCGGCATTGTTACGTATTTTTTTGACTTTATTCATACTGTAAGGTCTCCGCTGGGTTGGCAGCTGCCGTTCTCCACGAAATATACCCTACTGTAATGGTCGTCAGCATCAGGGTGATGAATAGCCCTAAAGCAAACACCTCCCACCCGATGGTAATCCTGTAAGGATAGTTTTGCAACCAGAGGTTCATGACTGAATAGGCAAGAGGCGCCGCAATGACAAATGCAATAAGGATCAATACAAAAAACCTTCTGGTGAAGATGTTCAACAACTGGATGTAAGAAGCTCCCAGCACTTTTCTCACTGCTATCTCTTTTGTTTTCTGAATTGCCATAAAGGAAACCAGTGCATAAAGTCCCAGACAACCGATGATGATGGCGATAATGGTAAACAACCGAATGCTTTTAAACATAATCTCTTCTACGATGTAAAATTCTTCCAGGTATTCGTCTATAGATTCCTGTTTGAACAACCTGTTTGGAAAAACTTCGGTCCACAAACTTCGGATTTTTGGTAGCGCAGTACCCACATTCTGACTGTTGACCTTGATATCCACACTGTTCATATGAGTTTGAAAAGGCATCATAATCAACGGATCAATTTCTTTGTTGAGTTGTCTGTGATGATAATCTTTGATAATCCCGACAATCGGCGCTTTTACACCATAGCAGTTGATCAGTTTGCCGATTGCATCCTTGTTATTTTCCAATCTGAAATATGCTACCAGCGTTTCGTTTACGATGAAGCCACCAATCTCATCGTTGATTTCATCTGCACGGAAATTCCTACCTGCGATCAATTCAATCTCATAATTTTGAAGGTAGCGATGGTCAACAAATTTATTACCTGCTTTGATAGCTTCTCTGCTTTCATCTCCAACTATGTAAAACGTGGTATTGTATCTTTCTGATACCGGAGGTCCCGATGATATAGAGTAAGAATTGATTTCAGGAATCGCATCCAAACCCTGTTCAATCTGCTTGATTTGATTAGCATCAGGCTCGAAACTATCAACATGTAAAATATTTTCCTTTTCAAATCCCAGTTCTTTGTTGAGAAAGTAATTCATCTGAAAGGCAATGACGATCGTGCCAATTACCAGGATCTGAGAAATCACAAACTGCACAGTGACTAAAACCTGTCGCAAGCTCAAACCACCCTTCTTTCCTCCTGTCAGCGATTTGCTTTTCAGAGTCTCCGACGGCTGGAAAGATGACAACCTAATGGCCGGATACATTCCGGATATCAGTGTCACAATCAGAATCAGGGCAACTCCAACCAGTAAAACTGTAAAGTCCAGTTGTAAGTCCATTTCTACTATGGCCAATAATCCATTCCAGGCATTCAGCATAAATTCGGTAATCCATAAAGCAATCAGGAAGGAAATGGATGTCAGCACGGCTGTTTCAATGAGAAACTGAAAAATCAGCTGGCCCCTGCTGCCGCCCAGTACTTTTCTGATGCCAACCTCTTTTGCTCGGGTTACAGATTGAGCAGTCTGCAAATTGATGAAATTGATACAGGCCGATACCAAAATAAACAGACCGATTGCCAGCAGAGCAATCATTACGACGGGAGAAGAGGTGTAGTTCCCTACATACATACCCCATTCCGATGCGTTGTGTAACTCCTTTAGGTTTAATAGACTGTAACTGATCATTTCAGCACTTTCTTTACTTCGATATTTCTCGACCATCGCAGGAAATCTGCTTTCGATGTTTGCAGGATCTTGATTGGGTTGCAATACAACAAAAGTCATCAGCTGGGAGATGTTGTTCCAGTTGTCTCTGTCCCACTCATTTTCTTTGTAATACATTTCAATAGATACCAAACCCTTTAGGGGAATATTGGTATTTTTTGCGGGTGTTTTGATGATACCTGTAATTCTGGTTCTGAACTTTTCAAATAGCTCGATTTCTTTACCCATCAAATCGCCTTCCCGCCCCAGGTAGGAAGGGTAATATTTCTCCACCAGCTGCTGAGTGAGCACGATTGAAGAGGGATCGTCCAATGCGGTTCTGGGGTTACCTGCAATGAAATCATAATCGAAATTTTTCAGAAATAGACTATCAGCGAAAAACAAACTGGCTCTCGTTTCTTCAAACAATTTTTCGTTATCGGTACCCGGATTAACGGTTACCATCGCATTGGCGCCAGTGATCTGAGTAACAGCTGCCAATTCAGGAAATTCATTTTTAATGGATTTGGCCAGCATGGATTCAGTGTTGCCTGCTTTAATGGTATTACTGGGATATTCCGTAGTAATGTTCACCCTGTAAATGCGATCAGCTTTAGGCTGATGCGTGTCAAATGTATTTTCATATTTGAAATTCACATATAAAAACAAGCAACTGCTTAAGCCCATTGTGAGTCCCAGAACGTTGATCGCTGAAGTAACTCTGTTTCTCCAAAGGTTGCGAAGGATCGATTTAAATAAATTCCTGTTCATAATTATCGTGTTTGACCTACTATGGGCTAAAAGTCTGCCAGACTATGTAAAGTATAGATTATCAGTGAGTTAAAGTTGTGTTTATTCCTTAAATGTATCAAAATTGGGCGATAAAGAACAACAGGTGTTCCAACCTGGAACACACATTTGTTATATTTACTTATGGAAATTGTAGCAATCGATGACGATCCGCTTTTATTGCATACCATCAAAATGGTTTTGGAAGATGATTTTGGAGATGTCCTGACCCTTACTCATCCCAACCTGCTTGAAAATCAGCTTACCGCGAATGATATCAAGGTCATCCTATTGGATTTGAATTTCGCAATTGGTGTATCAGATGGTAATGAAGGACTTGCCTGGATTGCCAAAATCAAAGAAAAGTGGCCGCATATCTCAATTGTTATTCTCACAGCGCATGGATTTATAGACGTAGCAGTTAAATCATTGAAACTCGGCGCAACGGATTTTCTGGAGAAACCATTTGCCAATGAAAAGCTGATAGCAACAGTAAGAGCTGCCCTTACGCTATCACGTTCGCAGCAGCAGGTTACAGATTTAACCAGGCAGAATGAAACTTTGATCAATCAGCTGAACAAAACGACCAATTATGTTCCCGGACAGTCTGAAAACATCCAAATGATTCATCAGACCATTTTGAAAATTGCCGATACAGATGCTCCGGTTTTGGTGACTGGTGAGCATGGCACAGGAAAGGAGATGATTGCCCGATTGATTCACAGAGAATCAGGAAGGGTAACAGAACCTTTTGTGCATGTCGATTTGAGTGCTACCCACGAAACTTTGTTCGAGTCGATTCTTTTTGGTCACGCAGAAGGCGCCTTCACGGATGCTGGAAAAGCGAAAGCCGGTTTGATTGAAGCAGCGAATTTAGGTACATTGTTTCTCGACGGGATCGGTGAACTCCCGAAGCGTCAACAGGCCAAGCTACTGACGGTTTTGCAAAACAGAGAGGTAATGCGGGTGGGTGAACATCAGCCGAGACTGGTTAACTTCAGACTTATTTGTGCGACTCACCTCACCATTGAACAGCTTGCGGACGGTCAGCATTTGCGACAGGATTTATTTTTTAGAATTAATACAGTAGTTCTGGAAATTCCTGCTTTAAGACATAGAATGGATGATTTCAAAGCGCTGACAGATCACTTTCTTCATATTTTCAATCACAAATATAACAAGCAACTTAAGCTTAAACAAAGTGACATAGCAGCAATGAGGAAACACACATGGCCAGGCAATGTGAGGGAGCTGGAAAATACCATCGAGCGGATGGTGATATTACAGGGAGAAGGCGGACAACCTCTTCATGAAATGGATTTTTCGCAGGGAGATCAAGCTGATAATCTCTATGCTGTTGAAAAGGAAAAGATCGCTGAAATCATTGCCAGACATTCAGGTAACATCAGCAGGGCAGCTCAGGAGCTTGGAATCGGGAGAAATACCCTTTACAGAAAAATTAAAAAGTATGATCTTTAGTAACAATGGATTTAGAATTACGGTCAGAGTAGTAGTTCTGGCACTATTGATCATAGCTGCTGTGGTGAGTTATTATGAGACTGATCTTGTGGTAACGCCCATTATGTTATCGCTGATAGCCGTTATCTCAGCTGTGGAGTTAATCTGGTACCTCGGCAGAACAGAGCGGGATTTTACGAGGTTTTTACTTTCAATCAAACATCACGATTTTAGTCGAACCTACAGAAATCAGCCGCAATATAAGGAACTCCAAAGCGCCTACGACCTGATCACACAAAGCTTTGAAGATCTTGAGACGCAAAAACATGCAGAGAATAGGCTTTT
>JBCBHL010000208.1:0-12861 GCA_038525605.1 Bacteroidota bacterium | reverse complement strand
TAAGTATGTTAGTTAATCAGGTAGGTGGGCAGAGATAAGATCTATTTAGTGTTGTACCTGATTAATACAACGCTTTGATTGCACTAAAAGTTATTACAGACGACCCATATCAGTAAGTGTTGAACCCTAAGGGGTCCTGATTCAGATGATAGGATGATCATGCCAGCTAGACATTTAATTTTGGCTATTAAAAAACCGCCTGAGGTTATTTTATCAGGTGGTTTTTGTTGATAATTTTGTCAGCTCTAATCAGTTATTAATGTTTTCTAACTGAAGTTTGTTGATAGCATCGGCGATTTCATACCCCAGCCTAAGACCTTCTTCACAGTCCATTTCTACGTGAACACCCAGAGGCACTCTAGAATAAGCATTTTCTTTAGCCATCTTCTCGAAACTTGAAAATGTCCTCGGCGATCCTCTGAACTCTTCTCTCCCTTCGTGGGTACGATCTGTAAAATCTGTGTCGTTCCCAAAAAAATCTATAAATACACCACCCGCAGCAGAGGCGAAGCAGGAGTGACCCGACGGATATCCAGGAAAGCTTGGGTTTGGCCAGAAGACAAGTCTGTAAAGATTGGTCTGAAAGTCAGGATCGATGTATTCATGAATGAACACATTAGGCCTCATTACCATATACTCATACTTATATTTCCAGGTGGATACAGCAGCGTCGTTGAGAGAAAAACCTAGCTTAACCAGTAGTTCCAGGGATTCTTCAAGGTTTAATTCATATTGATTGATCAGCTGATTGGCAATTGAAACCTGTCTGGCAGGAGGACTCATCATCAGACCTTCCACATCATCGCTCCAGAATTCGGCAATCCACAAATCTTCTCCGTCTTCTTCTCTGGCATTGTTATTTACCTCGTATACCTCTTTCATTTGTTGATAGTAATCGCTTCGATGACTCGTGCTGTAACTAATAGGCGGTATACTGGAAGTTTCTTCCGGTGAAATCACAAAAGTTCTTACGGAAGACCAGTATGGGAAAAGTGCTCGTTCCGGCTCGGCAGAGAAAGTCCAGAATCCGTCACCGGTTGGTGGCTCATACGATGTGGGTTGTGGGTCCAGAATCTGCTCCTCAGCTTCGGTATCCGTGACACTGTAAGCTATAATTTGATCAGCTACGTAAATGCCCCATTCAGTGGAAGCTTTAATAACCGTTTCAGAGACTTCTGATGAAAACTCAGTCTGTAAGGATAATTCCAGCTCCGTGATTTGATTCCTCAGATCGGAGGGTAAATTCCTTAAAAAGTGATCGACACTTTTAGACATACATGCATTGATTGCGATATTGTAGTCGATGATTTCGTCAGCATTGCTGCTTTTTATCTCTAGTCCATCAAGCCTGGAGGCATTGGAAATGAAATTTGGCATGCCAGGAACAGCCGTCTCATATGCAGTCATGTAGATATAAGCAAGTGCACGGGCACTACCATTAGGCCGGCCACTGGAATATCTTTCCAAAGCCAATAACTGTGTAGTCCAGTCGTAAATCACCCTGTTGCTTAGTTCAGAAACTGGACTGTCAACCGCTGTATTTGGATCAGCTGGTTCATCTGATTCACAGGACAGGAAAAAATAGCTGGTTAATAAAAGTGACCATAACACATTAATTTTCATACTTCTCATTTTTCAACCTGTTTAAAAATTCAAAAAAAATAAAAACTTTTAGCTAAAAGTATTTTTAGCGACATTTTAATTTGTAATGATTGATTCATTAAAATGAGTAGAGTATGTTCATATGTAGTAATCAGGATTATATTTTGCTTTGGGAGCTAAAACGAGCAGATCGTTAATTACCCTACCACCTTTGCTGAATAGACGTATAACGCAATCACTAACCCGATTGAATCGATTGGTTGCATTCGGATATCAGAATAAGTATCTTGAGCTAATGAAAAAATTGCTGCTTTTTTTACTGGTATTCGGACTGTTAGGTTTTTGCAGATTACATGCTCAATGTAACTACATCACACCACCTTCGATCAAAAAAATTGATTATGCCTCCAGGGAGTTTACATTTTCAGGAACTACGATGAATGGTAAGAAAACCACTTTCCTGGCAGTGCAAAAGGGAGCTTCAGTCAATATCAGCACATTTGTGGAATCGAGAAAAAAAGGAGATTATTGCCCGGCCTGTATTGTGCAGGTTTATTGGGGCATCCGTGGACATGTTTCCACCTGTGGCAAAAGCTTTTATGGCTATCAATTCAAGCGAAAGAAGACAACTCAGAAATTCAAAGCCCCTGATAAAGATGGCATCTATTATATCACGATGGGCGGTACGCTGGATTACTCTTGCAAGAATAACATCAACAGGCCCCGATGTGAGGCTGAGTATGCCATAGCAGTATTAAAAGTAGGAAATCCGGATCCTCAGCAAAAAGTAACCTTGACAAAAGCAAAAGCAGGCAATGGCAGTATGCTTAAAACGACTCTTGTAAAGCCAGGTTGCTTTGGAGTTTTAGATAAAACCGAGTGGTTTCTTAATGGTAACAAACTTGCTTTTGATAATCGCAAAGAAATTCCCCTAACTGGATATGGATTGTACGAGGTACGATGGTTTAATTGCAATACCAGCATCAGTAGAACTTATAATTATAGTGCAGATGGCAATGATGTAAGTAATTCGGTTGATCCGCCAGCTTCGGTGGGAGTAATTAAAACCTCTGAACCAAAAAACTCTGCTAATACAGGCAATACCGGAGGGGTGGCTCAGGGAACTATTAAGCTTACAGGAAGTAGCGGAACTAAGGACTCCAAAAGTGAACAAAACAATCAAAATCCTGCTTTGGGTGTCATATTACAGGGCAATCCGGTGAAAAACGATGAACCAGACGAACCTGAAGAAACGGATATCGAAAAGCTCATTGCTAATAACGATAAATTTATTCTTGAACACCTGGTCTTTGATTTAGGCCAATCTTATCTGAGGCCCGAAGCAAAGCTGGAACTAGATAAGCTTTCAGGTTATATGCAAACGCATCCGACCATGAAAATTCTGCTGGAAGGTCACACGGACAGAATTGGTAATGCCAGGAAAAATCGGATTTTGTCCGAAGAAAGGGTAGAATCCGCCAAGTCTTATTTAGTGGCTCAGGGGATTGATAGTCGCAACATTCGAACGAAAGGGTGGGGACACGAAAAGCCGCTGGTCATCACTGATAATGTGGAAGAGGGAAAAGTCAACAGAAGAGTCGAAATCACAATACTTTCGAGGTGATCAAATAGCGTGATTTCTGATAGTAAATGATTTTTTAGAAAGTAAATGCGTTGCTTCTTTCCGGTTTAAATGAAGTATCTATTTTGTTAAGATTCCATCTAATCACCACCAACAGTTTGCTAAAATCTTTCAAAAATGAAAATTAACAGTTAAGCTACAGAAGCAATTTTCTGTTTTTCAGACGTTTTTAAAATAGGAGATATCCACATTTCCTGTTTGAGTTATGCAATAAAACTTTGAATAATATGAAGTACAAATACCTGATTGGTGCCTTGTTTTTGATCATGGCTGTAATGATTTTTTTAAGAACCTGCTCAGATACAACTACTAAAACCATCGATCCGATAGCAAAAAAAGCAGCACTGGCATCCGGAATAGACAATATTGAAGTACAGATCATAGAGGTGGCTGATCTCACAGAAGAGCCTTATGTCGTAGGCGATGGCGGACTTTTTATTTACGTGAGAGAAAATGCATTGCTCGATACTGAAGGTAATCCTGTGACAAAGCAAGTGAGATTCGAGTTGAAAGAAGTACAGGCGATGGATGAGTTTGTAAAAGGAAGAATTTCCACATTGTCCAATGGAGAATTACTCTCAACAGCAGGCTCCTACTTTATCAATGCCACCAGTGATGGTAAGCAATTAACGATCAATCCTGAAGTGGGGCTTAATGTGGCATTTCCTGATACCTCTTCAGATGCTGAAATCGAATTATTTAGAGGAGAAGTTACCGATTCGGGAGATATCAACTGGGTGGCAACCAATAAACCCACGAAAAGAATTCCCAAGCCTGATATCAAGAAGCCCAAAAACGAGACAGATTATAAGGGTAAGTATGATTTGCAACAGGTAAAAAGTCTTTTAGAGGAAATAGACAAAAGTTATGAAAAGGTCGGGGACGAATATCAAAGAAAGGATGACCCTGAGAGAGGCATGAAATGGGCTGCTGGTTTTGTAAATGATATGCGGGAATGGTATAAATACAATCAGTATAAGTTTGCCGTATATGCCAAACAGGAAAAAAAATACCTGGAAGCTTACAATCGATACCTAAACAATCCAAAAATTAAAGAATGGATGAAATTCAAAAAGGAACAGGCTAAAAAACTCTCTGAGACTAAGACGGCCTACGAATATGAATTGGATCAATTTGGCTGGTGGAACTGCGATAAGTTTCTTAGAAATACAATTTTTAGCGATTACTCAGGAATGTTGGTATACGAAGATGGCGATCCGGTACAAATTGCAAGGGTCCATCTAGTTTCCAAACAGGAAAGAATCCATATGAGTCAGGTAGTTAACGAAGGTAGGTTTTCTTTTAGGTTTCCAGATGGGCGACCTTTTCAGATTTATGCGACCAGTCTCGAAGAAGAAGTTTCAAAGGAGTTTGATGGTAGCAGCGAAGATTTGGGAACATTGGTAATATCACTGGCTGAATGATTTGGTGAGTAATTAACCTTCTCACCTGATTTTTCGAATTGGTTACTAACTGTTCGGTGTACTGACTATCACGGTAACAACGTATTGGAAAGATTTTGCCTCGCTTTCAATATAGTGATATAAAAATACTTTGCGTTTGATCGTGATTTTGATAATCGCTAATCTTTGGGATTATGGACTCGATGTTCTTACATTGTTCATTTACTCTCCAGGTTAGATTAGAGTAATAATAGAAGAATTGATCAGTTTTATGTAATTTCAAAAGTAAGTTTTTAATCTACGGCGATGAATGACGATTCTACAATTACAATTCATATGGTTTCAAGTTTGGATGGTTACATAGCAAGTTTTGATGGTGACGTCAGCTGGATGCTAACAACGGATCAGTATGAAAAAGGCATTACACTTTCTGAAAAAGATATTAAGCATTTTTTGCAGTCAATTGATTGCTATGTAATGGGGTCCGGAACCTATGAGACAGCGTTGAAACTTGGCTGGCCTTATGGTGATAAGCCGGTTATAGTACTTTCTTCTCGCTTATCGAAAAGCTCATATGAAACGGTATCGTTTTATAGTGGAGATATCACTACTCTTGTTGAGCAAAAGCTGCAACCTCACTATCAGAATATATGGATGGTAGGCGGGGCTAAACTTACCAGAGATTTTATCAATCAGTCAATTGCTGATAAATTGGTTGTTACGATTGGTCCTGTAATTCTTGGGGAAGGAATCAGGTTTTTTGAAGGTATTGAAAAACAGGTTTCTTTAAGTCTTGAATATGAGAAAGCTTTTTCGGATGGAATGGTTGAGCTGACCTATACAATCTTAAAAAGTTGATGAAACAGTCTTTTTGGGACGTTTTGTGGATTTTTGAGATCTTTAAAACCATGAGAAAATCATCATTGTCAATATATTAGCCCAAGCCTTACTTTAGAAAGATATGAATAGAACCAATATAGCTTCAGTGTCGGATTTTGAGAAATTCATCGGTTTTTCCCGGGCAGTCAGAGTGGGTGACTATATTCACATTTCCGGAACAGCACCAATTGGTGATGATGGAAAGACTGCTTTTACGGATGACTTGTATCGTCAGACTTTAAGATGTATTGAAATCATGCAAAAAGCGATTGAAGATGCCGGAGGTAGTCTGGGAGATGTGGTTAGAACAAGAGTATTTCTAACGGATGTCTCCAGGTGGAAAGAAGCTGCCAAAGCACACGGTGAGGTTTTTCAGGAAATCAGGCCTGCTTGTACTTTTCTGGAGGTGAGTGGCTTTATCGATCCTGATTGGCTGGTCGAAATGGAAGCCGATTGTATCATCAACCTTGACTGACTCATGTTGCCTACTGACTCGGAATTCCTGAAAGCATATCTGCTGATTGCAATTGTGGTAGTGTTAATTAGTTTTAGAATTAAGAATTTTCCAAAACAGTTGATGACTTATTTTCACACCCTTCTGTTTACCTTTTATGTAGGCTTGCTCGCTTATTTCTTTATGGATGCTGAGAATTTCCAGGGTGGAGGATCACTTGTTGCTTTGTTTTATTCCGCATTATTCCCTGCAGTTCAACTCTTTATATTTTTCATTGAATACATCATACATTTGATTAAAGCTGACAGATAAAATCAGACGGTATTTGATTGTCTTCTGAAAGACAATTAATCTTTTAGCGAAAACAGAAAAGATTGACAATCAGTTAAGCCGCTGATTGCAGAAGTAGAATAATTTGGAAATTCTTAAATATGGCAATATTTAGTTTGTTTTGAAATCCAGGTTTTGCAATTATGTATTAACTAATTAACATTTTAAAAACTTTATTATGCTAAAAAACATCTTAAAAATTGATGGAGTTAATTCTGTTGAAAAATCTTCACAGAAAATTGTTAACGGCGGGACTTTAATTCTTACAAGATCATGTGCATCTACCTGTGCAACTGCGCCATCAGGAACCCCATGCGGACCTCCTCATTGCCCCGGAGTATGTACTGGTAACGGCGGTTACGTAAATTACTAATCTAAAACAAACTACATTATGCTAAGTAAAATATTGAAAATTGAAGGAGCAGACTCTGTTTCTAAATCAAATCAAAAATCAGTAAATGGTGGTATACGTACCAGGCCAACTTGTGATATCGCATGTGTCAATGCTTCATCAGGAACATCATGTGGACCTCCACATTGTCCCGGTGTTTGCACTGGCAATGGCGGATATGTTCTTTACTAAGATTTATCTCGGTTCATAAAAAAAAAGGGTGTCATTTTAATGGCACCCCTTAGTTGTTTAAACATTACATGTTTTTATGCTGATCGAATCTATCGAGGTTCATTACCTTGTTCCATGCAAAGACAAAGTCAGAAACAAACCTTTCCCTGGCATCATTACTTGCATATACCTCAGCAAGTGCTCTTAATTCGGAATTAGAACCAAAAATAAGATCCGCTCTCGTAGCAGTCCATACTACTTCATCAGTACCTCTTTTTATACCTTCAAAAAGGTAATTATTGTCATCGCTGGCTTTCCATTGATAGTCCATGCTCAGCAGATTTCTGAAGTAATCATTAGTTAAGCTACCAGGAGTTTTGGTAAGAATGCCTTTTTTAGAATCATCATAATTTGCTCCGATAGCACGCATTCCACCGACTAATACCGTCATTTCAGGAGCTGAGAGTGTTAATAATTGCGCCTTATCTACTAACAATTCTTCAGTAGTGAGTGTGTAGGCGGTCTTCTGATAGTTTCTAAAGCCGTCAGCCATCGGCTCTAGTAAATCCATTGATGCTATATCAGTTTGTTCCTGAGTAGCATCTACTCTGCCTGGGGTGAACGGAACTTCAATCTCGAAACCTGCTTTTTTAGCAGCTTTTTCTATTCCGACATTACCGCCAAGAACAATCAAATCCGCAATAGAGACCTTTTTGGATTTGCTATCAAAGTCACTTTTTACTTCCTCATAAAAAGCGAGTACTTTTTTCAGCTGTTTTGGGTTGTTCGATTCCCAGTTTACCTGAGGCTGTAACCTGATCCGGGCTCCATTGGCACCTCCTCTTCTGTCGGAGTCTCGGTAGGTTGACGCTGATCCCCACGCGGTGCTCACTAGTTCGCTGCTTGTCAGACCGGATTTCGAGATTTTATTTTTGAGTGCAGCGATATCTTTTGCGTTGATCTGATCATAATCAGCTTTTGGGAGAGGGTCCTGCCAGGTGAAATTCTCTGTAGGTATTTCTGGTCCCAGGTAAGTAGATTTAGGTCCCATATCTCTGTGAGTCAGCTTGAACCACGCTCTGGCAAAAGCCTGATTAAACTCCTCAGGATTTTCATAAAATCTCCTGGAAATTTTTTCATAAGCCGGATCTTTTATCAAAGCGATGTCTGTGACAAACATACCTGGTCTGTGCTTTTTGTTAGGATCAAAAGCATCAGGGTACATTTTTTTAGGGTTCACAGCTTCGAATTGCCAGGCACCTGCCGGACTTTTTACTAACTCCCACTCATTTTCGAAAAGTGCTTTGAAATATCCCTGACTCCATTGTACAGGTGTTTCAGTCCACACAATTTCTAATCCCGATGTGATTGCATCCGGCCCTTTGCCCGATTTATAATCGCTCATCCAGCCTAGTCCCATATTTTCTATACCTGACTCCTCAGGGGAGGGCCCCATATGCTCTTCTTTAGCTACTCCGTGTGCCTTTCCTAATGTATGACCTCCGGCAATGAGTGCCACAGTCTCTTCATCATCCATACCCATTCTTCCAAAAGATATTCTGATATCTTTAGCAGAAGCCAGTGGATCAGGATTACCGTTAGGACCTTGTGGATTTACATAGATCAAGCCCATCTGCACGGCAGCCAAAGGCATTTCCAGTTCGCCGTCTTTCCATCTTTTGTCGTTTGCTAAAAACTTATCTTCAGACCCCCAGTACACATCGGTTTGCGGCTCCCAGGTGTCGACTCTGCCACCTGCAAATCCCAATGTTTCAAACCCTGCGGTTTCCAGAGCTACGTTACCAGTCAGGATGAATAAGTCTGCCCAGGAAATGGCTTGCCCATACTTTTGTTTGATCGGCCATAATAGTCTCCTGGCCTTATCGAGATTGGCATTGTCGGGCCAGCTATTTTGTGGGGCGAATCTTTGTTTGCCTTCTCGGGTACCTCCTCTGCCATCTCCGGAGCGATAGGTTCCCGCACTGTGCCACGACATTCGAATGAATAAACCTACATAACTACCAAAGTCTGCCGGCCACCAATCCTGCGAATCAGTCATCAGGTTTTTGATGTCTTGTTTCAGCGCAAAATAGTCCAGCTTCTCAAATTCCTGCTGATAATTGAAATCCGCACCAAGCGGGTTTGACAATGCAGCATTCTTACGAAGAACTGTCAAATCCAGTGAATTTGGATACCAGTCTTTGACACTGTTAGATTGCCTTTTTTCGGCCTGTTTAGAAGAATTTCCACCCAGTTTGTCAAAACCGAACGGGCATCCTCCACCGGTTGCTTCTTTCTCTTCAACTCCGTCCGACGAAGCGTTAAAAGAGGTAAGCGTGATAAAAGCTGTTACTGCTACAGCCATCAACGCAATAGATATTCCAAGTATTTTCTTTTTCATTTTCACATTAAGTTTGTTAGACAAATCTTGATGATTCGGGCAGCTTAATCAAATAGAAATTGGTTATCACCTTATCAGAAAAATCTATTTGACAATATATTCCGATCCTTTTAAGAGCTGTTCAATGCCATTTACTGTATGGCCTTTACGGATAGAATTGGTGATTGTAAATTGATGTGAAAGTAGTTTTGACAATGAGACTATTTGGCGATTTTTTCAATTCGAAATAGATCACCATTTCGTAAGTTTTATATTTTTAAATATTTTAGATTGAAAATATTAAAAGCAAAAAGTACCAAATACAACGTATCAGTTGCTATCTCTGAACAATCAATTTTTCATGAATTAAACTTTTATGTTAACGAAAGAAGATCACAAAAAACTTAGGAGCATTCTCTTCCGGCACCTGGATGGAATCGTTACCGCACCAGCTGCCTATACTTTGAAAGTTTTAGGAATAACGGACTATTTGTTGGCGGAGAAGTCTGCAACCTTAGATCAGCTGGCAGATCAGTTCAATGCCAATGACGGCTATTTGAATGTGGCGCTTCGAACACTTGCCTCACAAGGTTGGCTTACAATGACTACAGATAATAGTAGCGACACGGTACAATATCATATCAATGATTTATCCAGGTTTGCTTTCAGTCATTTCGATCTCTACGAAGATGCTGTCAACCTTTTGGAAATATCCGGGAAGTATCACCCACGGAAATTTCAGATAGAACCCTTTATTGCGCTGGAAAACCTTTTCAAAAGGTATCGCGACGGATTCAACATTGAATTGTCCAAAGATGAAAACCTGCGGGCTGTTCAACGACAAATTTTATTTCATATTGAAGGCATAATTGTTGGACCAACAGCCGTTCGTCTCGGTATGAGTGGTATGTTTCACAAGTATTTTATGGAGACGAAATTCAAAGCTGAAGAATTCCACCAAGACCCTGATGCTTTCGAGCGGTTACTCGATATTCTCACTTATCTGGGTTGGTTTAATAAGCACAATAGTTCCTATCAGTTTACTGACAAAGGGCTGTTTTTTGCAAAAAAGGCCAGTGCCTATGGGGTTACGGTTTCATATATTCCCACTTTGAGAAAGCTGAAAGAATTGATTGCGGGCGATCCATTGGTATTGCAGAGTAAGGAAGGGTTGGAAGAAATCCACGTTGACAGGGAAATGAATGTGTGGGGTAGCGGCGGAGCACATGCTGCGTACTTTAGAGTGATTGATGAAATCATCATTGAGTTGTTTAACCGCCCGATTAACGAACAACCAAAAGGTATTTTGGATATGGGTTGTGGCAATGGAGCATTTTTACAACATTTGTTCTCTGTCATCGAAAATCGAACCAACAGGGGAAAGGTACTCGATGATTATCCGCTGTTGCTCATTGGTGTTGATTACAATCAATCTGCATTGAAGGTCTCTAAGGCTAACCTCATCAGCGCTGACATATGGGCAAAAATTATCTGGGGAGATATTGGTAACCCTCAAGGACTCGCCGATGATTTGCGGGAAAAGTATGACATTGATCTGAAGGATTTATTAAATGTGAGAACTTTTCTGGACCATAATAGAATCTGGCAGAACCCTGTCAATCAACAGCCTAAAGTAGTTGCTTCTTCTGGTGCCTATGCGTTTGCGGGAAAAAGAATCAGCAATAATCTGGTAGTAGAGTCTCTCAAAGAGCATTTTACGAAATGGGCTCCTTTTGTACAAAAATTTGGGTTATTATTAATAGAACTGCACACGGTAAGTCCTCATTTAGTGGCTCAGAACATAGGAAATACTGCTGCAACTGCATATGATGCTACACATGGCTATTCCGATCAGTATATTCTGGAAATTGATGAATTTATCAATAGTCTTGCCTGTGTCGGGTTAGAAGCTGATAAGAGAATGTTCAGGCGGTTTCCTGATTCAGATTTGGCTACAGTTTCAGTAAACTTGTTTCAAATGAAGGAATAGGGAAACTTGTCAGGTGGGCATTTGCCAGAGCGTTAACGATGCTTTAACAAGCAGTTTCAACAGGTATTCCATAAATGGAATGAAATGTCAGAATCCTGTGTTGTTCTGATTTTAGGAGATATTTTAACGCTAATATAGGAAGGTTGATGGGCAATAACATCAGAGTTCTCAACAAGTTCAATAGAAGGGCAGAGGAATGGTTGTCAGCTTTACAAGCTCTTAGCGAAGAAGAGATTTCTCGACAACCTGCCGCTGATTCCTGGTCCATGGGTGAACTTTACGATCACATTATGAAAGTTGCCAGGACTTATCAGATTCCGAATTTTAAGAAAAGCCTGACTAATGAGTCCGTGCAAAGGAAAAGAAAAAATAAAATCGGGTTTGCAATTTTCAATCTTGGGATCAGGAAGCAGGTGAAAATCAGGATGGAGGATTTTCCTGCTCCATTAGTGCAGGACTTTACGCCCACTCAACAGTCGAAAGAAGCACTTTTGAATGATTTTAAAGATTTTATTGAAGAGGTAAATATTTTGCATGCAGAACTATCAGCCGCTCCAAAAACTGCTAAGCACTATCATCCCATGTTTGGAGATATTCATACTGGTGAATGGTTTTCGTTGATAGAAATTCACATGGCTCATCATGAAGTACAGCGCCGAAGAATTCGTAAAATGGTCATTGATTAGAATTCAGATCGAATTAATCGATGCTGATAATGCCATTGGCGATTGCCAGCTTCACTAATTCAGCGGAAGTTTTTACATGTAATTTGTGCATGATATTTTTCCTGTGGGTTTTAACGGTGTGCTCGCTGATGAAAAGTACTTCACTGATAGCTTTTGTATTCATACCATCGGCCAGACATTCGATGATTTCTCTTTCCCTTTCTGATAATTTTTGATTTTCAGATTTTGATGAGCTTTTACCTCTGAAGTAGTCAAACACCTGGTCATTGATTTTGGAATGGAAATAATTCTGTCGCTGACTTGTTTTTGTAACAGCTTCCACCAGCTCTCTTTTTGATGCATCTTTTAAAATATAACCTTGTGCACCCTTCTCCAATGTGGATTTGATGTATTTGATAGATTGATGCATCGTGAGCATCAGGATGGGGATATCAAAGCCTTTACTTTTCATCAGCTCCATTGTGTCTAATCCATTCAAGATAGGCATGTCTATATCAAGTAGAATGACATCAATTTCCTGCTTATCCAGAATATGAGGCACCTCGTGACCATTTTCCGTAACAGCGGCCACCAAAATACCATCCTCCGGACGAAACATCGTCTTTAATCCTTCTGCAAAAAGATGATGATCATCCACCACTAAAATCTTAATTATACTCATAATTTTTCGAAATCACTGGTTATTGGTAAATCTATTGTGACGGTGGTGCCACTGACTGCATGACTATCAAAGTTGATTTCTCCTTCACATTTTTCAGTTAAGCTTTTGAGACTACTGAGCCCGATTCCGTTTTGTTGCTCTGTTACTTTTGATACGTCAAAACCTTTTCCATTATCATGGACAAGAATATTCATCAAACCTTCTTCCTCATAGCAAGTCAGTGGCACCACCGTCACAATAGATTTACCAATAACCAGTGATTTCGAAAAATT
>JBCBHL010000207.1:0-12862 GCA_038525605.1 Bacteroidota bacterium | reverse complement strand
TTTTATGTGGATTATACTTAACCGAACATGATCTAACCATTCTTAAAAAACTAGGATCCAGCAATACCTGTGAGAAGAAGAATTGTTTGATTATATCTGACAAAAACTAAAAAGCGATTTGAAATATTGTCATAGTTTAATAATCAAAGCTTTACGGTTTCTTAGTTAATCTCTGCATTTTGATAGTTATGAGTTTGAGAGCGAGAAACGCGGTATTCCTCCTCTGGAATTCTGATTGATCCATAAACTGCACATTTGCTTGTTGAAGAATAATGTACTATCAATCAAATTACTTTTATGATATTAAAGCCTTTGTACGTTTCTTCGTAATTAATCTCTATTCAATTAGCCAAACGGTAACTTTCCGAAAAGCCATCAAAAGATAATGGGTAAAGAGAAATTCTTCCCGGGCGGATTTATTCGCTATTCGACGAATCAGAACAATACCAATGGTGCATACAACAGCATTATCTGTAAAACCCAATCGAGTCACGATTCTTCCTGTCCTAATTTATCGGAATCAATTTCATTTCCCGGGGAATTAAAAAGTATATAATTGAACACAAATTCTAAAAATCGATCTAATCATTTGATATTATTTTTAAAAAAAATGCTTTTTCAGGCTATTGAGGCAACATTGTCAGGAATGGAAAGTTCGTTGGCAGGATTAATAATTAAAAACATCCCATCTTTGAATTACTAAGTTGGTTGAAGGAATTCACCATCAACCAAACAAAGTAGATTGTGTTCCATAGCTGGTTGAAGCCCTGATAAAAGAATCAGGGTTTTCTTTTTTTATAACCAATTCGCTTCCAACAATCATAAGTTCTTCTCAGATAAAATATGAATTCAATGGGTTTGGGATATTCACGGAGGAAAGATTGTAGATGACAATTGATGATTTTGGCCAAACTTAATATCACAACAGAGTCGGTTGAACTCACTAAAATATTAATCCAAACCCTGCTACCCATTTTCAGTAGTCCTTTACCATCCCTTACTTATTGAAGATGACTGTATGAGGTGCTAAGTCATTAATTTCTCCCCTGGTAAATCACTTAATTCTATTGTTCAGGCCTAAAAACCTGCCTGATACGCCATATCTAAAAGAATACGTTGATTTAAGTACTTGTCTTTAAAACATGAATCTCCTGCTAAATCACTTCACTAAATTCAAAAAGACAAAATCAGCATGTATTTTCGAACATTATTCAAATAAGAATATTTAATCTTACTATTATTCAATAATTATTTGACAGTAAAGGAAAGTCGTTTGGCAGAATTCAATCAAAAACTATGTAGATATTTGATGTATGATTAAAGTAGATAGAAATATTTACTTTAAAAGTAGATTGTGTTCCAAGCTGGTAAAGCCCCGTCTAAAGTGACGGGGCTTTTATTTTTTCTGGTTTATAAGGCTTCATATTTTCCATTTCGGAAGGCTTTGCATTGCATTTTATCTCTTAATACTCCTGCCTTAAAAACGGAGTTATTCAGCAACATTCTCACACACTCTTGTATTCCCTCTATGATTGAAGGATGCGGATGTATCAGCTCAGCAAGTTCTCTGATGCCCTTGTCCATAGAGATGAGAAGCGCCACCGCCTCAATAGCGCTGGAGGCATGTTCTCCTACTACCCTCATTCCAAGGATTTTCATTTCGTTATCATCAGTGACCAGGATCTTGATAAACCCTTGTGTATTTCTCATTGCGATCGCCCTGGAAATACAAGAATAGTCGAGACTGGCTACCTTGTAAGAAATGTTTTTCTTTTGCGCGGAAGTTTCATTGAGACCCACTCCTGCTACCTCCGGAGCAAAAAACATAATCGTAGAAATATTTTCATACACCAAAGGCTTGGTAGGGGGCATTCCAAACATTCTCTCGACAGCATACCTTCCTTCCAACTCGCCGACATTTACAAGGGAAATATCAGCAGTAATGTCACCAACGGCATAGATATTCGGAACAGAAGTTTGTGTGAGGTTATCGACGATTCCCCTATTGTTGATTTCGATACCTACTTTGTCATCAAAAAGGTTTTCGTAGTTAGGCACCCTACCAACAGACACCAATGCCTTTTCGACCCTAAAAACCTCCTGATAGCCATCTGTATATTCCAGTGTATACGCCACCTGGTTATTTTCAATCCTCATATTAATGAGTTTGGAATTTCTGTGAATCAACACGTTTTTGGCTTCCAGGTTCTGCTCGATTTCCCTGACAATGTCTTCATCTTCAAAAGGAAGAATATGATCCCCTTTGTCAATCAGATGAACTTTAGTCTGACCGAAATTGGAAAAGATAGTAGCGAATTCGCAACCGATCACCCCAGCTCCGAGGATCACCATACTACTGGGGAAGTCTTCCAGTTTATCTATCCCGTCGCTGGAAAGGATTACTTTTTCATCTATCGGGATATTGGGTAGCACTCTTGGCCGACTACCTGTCGCTAAAATGATAAAATCAGCTTCCACCTCTTCTACTGAGTTGAGGTGTGCTACTTGCACCTTATTTTTATCGACTATTTTAGCTGTTCCCTGTTTATAGGTCAAAAGATCGTTACCGACACTCAGGTTAATATTATGCATGTGGTGTTCCAACATGCTCATCCGTTCATTCACGGCCTTTCTCACTTCCGATTTGATATCGAGGAAGTTGAACCGCAGGTTACTGTTTCTTTCCAGAGACTGGCTGTTTCTGCGCATATTCCATGCATCCCGAGATAGTTCCCACCAAGTCTTGCTAGACAATGCCCCATGATGGATTCCCGCGCCACCAAGTTGCTTCTTTTCTATGAGTAGTACTTTTTTCTTAAAATCTACTGCTCGCATAGCAGCTGCATAACCGGAAGGGCCGGCACCAATTACACAAAGATCGTATTTGTCCATCTCCTACATCTATTTGTGAGTGATCAATAATACAATCTAATAAAATTTATTGGCTTTATCACATAATCACCTTTGAGATGGTACTTTCTAAATTGGAATTGCTATTTCTTATGTCTTGCCTCCAGCACTGATAATATATCTTTGAGCTTGAAGCCTTTTTCCTGAAGCAAAATCAGGTAGTGAAACAATAAATCTGCTGCTTCATTTGTAAACAATTCATCGTCATCATCCTTGGCCTCAATTACGAGTTCTACCGCCTCCTCGCCGACTTTTTGAGCAATCTTGTTGATCCCTTTCCTGAATAATGAAGCAGTATATGATTGATCAGAATCATTTTCTTTTCTATCGGTGATGATCGTCTCCAATCTACTCAAAAAAGCATGATTTTCAATAGTGTCATCGCCAAAGCAGGTAGCAGTACCAGTATGGCAAACCGGTCCCGTAGGCTTTGCTTTTACTAAAAGCGTGTCTTTGTCACAATCAACAACCATGTGGTCATAAATCATAAAATTGCCAGAACTTTCACCTTTTGTCCATAGCCTTTGCTTACTCCTGCTGTAAAATGTAACTTTTCCGGAAGCTATTGTTTTATCTACTGCCTCCTGGTTCATATAACCCAGCATCAGCACGGTACCATTTGTTACATCCTGTATGATAGCAGGCACTAAACCGTTTCCTTTTTCAAAATCAATTTCCATAAGGCTATATTCTGTTTATTTACTGGTTCTAACGTTGATACCAGCTTTGAGTAATGTAGATTTTAATTCCTGAATTTCAACTTCTTTGTAGTGAAATATACTGGCTGCAAGTGCTGCATCTGCCTTGCCTTTGTTAAATACACTCACAAAATGTTCGGCTGTACCACCTCCTCCGGAAGCAATTACCGGAATATTCACTAACCTGCTGATTTCATTTGTTAGCTCATCAGCAAAACCTGCTTTGGTACCATCATGATCCATAGAGGTGAGAAGCAACTCACCAGCCCCTCTTTCAGCTACTTCTCTGGCCCAGCTCAGTGTTTCTATTTCCGTTTTTTTCCTGCCTCCATGTGTATGCACATAATGTTCGCCATCGACAAAACGAGTATCTATGGCTACTACCACACACTGACTGCCAAATTCCAGAGCTAGCTCATTGACCAATTCCGGTCTTTTGACTGCAGAGGAATTGATCGATATTTTATCAGCTCCGGCATTGAGTAAGGCTGATACATCTTCCACCGAGCTGATTCCTCCACCCACTGTGAAAGGAATATTGATAGTAGCTGCCACCCGCTTGACCAACTCGATCAGTGTTTTTCGTTTCTCGACAGTTGCTGTGATATCCAGAAAAACCAATTCATCTGCAAACTGATCAGTGTAAAGCTTTGCTAATTCAACCGGATCGCCAGCATCTTTTAGATCGACAAAATTCACTCCTTTAACAGTCCTGCCGTCTTTAATATCAAGACAAGGTATTATTCTTTTTGTCAGCATAGCTTAGAGAAATTCTTTTAGTGAGGCCAATGGTATTCTATTTTCATAAATCGCCTTCCCAATGATAGCACCATATACACCTGCCTGCTGTAATTCTCTCAGGTCTTCAATGGTCGTAACTCCTCCGCTGGCGATTAATTTCATATCGGGCAGGTCGTTCATCAATTCCTTGTACAAATCCGTTGAAGGACCTTGCAATACGCCATCTTTGGAAATATCAGTACACACGACGTAAGATACTCCTTCCTTCTGATAATCTGCAATAAAGTCTGTTACATCAATTTCGTTGATTTCCTGCCAACCGGAAGTTGCAATTTTCTTGTCCAGCACATCAGCTCCCAGAATAATTTTTTCTGTACCATATTTCTTCAGCCACGATTTAAACAACTCAGGCTTTTTCACTGCTATACTTCCACCAGTCACCTGTTGTGCCCCACAGCTGAAGGCCTGCTCAATAGCTTCATCGGACTGAACACCACCTCCAAAATCAATTTTAAGAGAAGTATTCGTAGCTATTCTTTCTAAAACGGCAGCATTGATAATTTTCTTTGCCTTCGCTCCATCAAGATCTACCAGGTGTAACCTCCCGATACCTGCATCCTCAAAAGATTTAGCAACTTCCAGAGGGTCTTCATTGTATATTTTCTTTTGATCGTAATCCCCTTTTGTTAACCTGACGCATTTCCCATCTATCAGGTCGATCGCTGGTATAATTTCCATTCTATATTAAATCGCCAAAAAGTTTTCAATAATTTTTTGTCCGGTAACGCTACTTTTCTCAGGGTGCGCCTGAATAGCATAGTAATTATCCTTATGGAGCGCAGCGCTAAACGTATTGGCATATCCGCAGGTAGCAATCGTATCTTCGCTGGTTTCAGCAAAATAACTATGTACAAAATACAGATACGATTCATCTGAAATTTCCTGAAATAATGGACCTTTCAAATTGGTAATTGTATTCCAGCCCATATGTGGAACTTTCTCCGCGTCATTGAATCTTTTGACATTCAAATCAAAAACTCCCAGGCATTCGGTATCGTTTTCTTCCGAATGTTTACACATTAACTGTAATCCAAGGCAAACGCCCAGAAAAGGCTGCTTCAGGTCTCTTATTACCTGATCAAGTCGATGCTTTTTCAGATAATTCATAGCCGTACTTGCCTCTCCCACACCAGGAAATATCACCTTATCTGCAGCTGCGAGTTCAGCAGGATCATCAGTCAGCACTGGCTCGATACCGAGCCTGTTGAGGGCAAAAGTCAGACTTTGAACATTGCCAGCATTGTATTTTATAGTTGCTACTTTCAATTCTCTTTAATTAACTATTCACAAAACCAGATTACGCTACGGTAGATTTGGTTTCGTGATGTTTGGCCACCATATCGGCTAGCACTTCTTTTATCAGCGGAATTGAATTATACAACTGTTCATATGATTCTATGATGAAATACTCAGTTTGAAAAACATCCTTTCTGTAAGGCGTATTGGCGATGTGCTGTACATCAAATTCATGGTGTTTCGGCTCATTACTCAGGCTGTAATTAGTTTCACCTGCCGAAGATAAAATACCAGCTCCATAAATTCTTAATTGATCATTTTCGCGGATTAAACCAAATTCTACCGTGAACCAATATACTCTCGATAGAATATCGATAGCGTATTCGTCTCCACAATAATTCAATCCGATGATGCTCAGCTCTTCCAGAAAATTCACAAACGCCTGATTCGTTAGCAAGGGAACATGCGCAAAGACATCATGAAACATATCCGGTTCCTCCAAATAGTCCAACTCCTCCATTTTCCTAAGCCACGTGGTTGCCGGAAATTTCTTATTAGACATCAGTTCGAAGAATGTGTAGTCCGGTACGATCCCTGGTACAACAGCCAGTTCCCAGCCTGTGAGAGCTTTCAATATCTTATTTGTTGCAAGGAATTCAGGAATCTGATTTGGACTGAATTTTATTTCTTTTAAACCTTCAAGATAAGCAGCAGTTGCAGCAGATGGTAGATTCTCTATTTGCCTGTCATACAGAATTTTCCACACTTCCTGATCTTCAGCTGTGTAATTTTCATATACTTGCTCCATAACATTAATCTTTAAAGGTCTTTAAATAAAAAAAGGCCTGATTTTAGTCAGGCCAATTAATTTCTTTTCACTTATACAAAAGGAATATTGACCTCCTAACGGCGGTAATAATGGTATCCTCTGTGATAAGTGTTCATTGTCATATGGTAAAAATATATACTGATCAATCAAATTCAAAATCTCAAAACAACCCCCTCAGACATATAAAACCAAAATAAAATTGAGCTGAATAATACATTTCAAATGTTTTTTACTATTGAGCCAGAATATTATATTTTCAATTCACTTTCAAACAAAATATAAAACTTAATTGTTGTTTAATTAAATTCTCGTCGATTTGTCTTCCATTAGGTTAGCATTACGACAAAACCAGGCTCTGCCAGCTATTGTATTTTTAAAATCAAAAAGAGGTTGTTTCTTACATTTGATCATTCAAAAAAAGGAAACAGCCTCTTTTTTGTTATTCTGAAAATCAAAAAGTTGATCGCAACTCTAATACACTATTCATTTTACCGACGAGTCTGGCAGTTTCATCATAATCAAGTGTCTGCTGACCATCAGAGAATGCTTCTTCAGGTTTTTCGTGGATTTCAAAAATCACACCATCAGCTCCGGCAATAATTGAAGCCAGCGCGACAGAATCCACATGCTCACGAATGCCTATCCCGTGAGAAGGATCAGCTATAACCGGTAAATGTGTTTTATCTTTCAGGATAGGAATGGCATTGATATCGAAGGTATTTCTGCTGGCTTTTTCATAGGTTCTGATACCTCTTTCACAAAGCAATAATCTTTCATTACCACCTGAAAACACATATTCGGCACTGTAGAGCAATTCATCAATAGTGCCCGAAATTCCTCTTTTGATCATCACAGGCTTGTCTACTTTACCCAATTCATCAAGTAAATTAAAGTTTTGCGTATTTCTTGCTCCCACCTGATACATGTCAATGTAATCGTACATTTCCTCAATTTGAGAAACCTGCATTACTTCTGTCACAATCTTGATTCCATGTTCCCTGGCTGCTTTATACCAGATCTTAAGACCATCAATTCCCATTCCTCTGAATGAATAAGGCGAACTTCTGGGTTTGTAAACGCCACCGCGCATGATCTTGATGCCATTGTTTTTCAACTGCGCGATCGTATTGTATATATTCTCTTCTCCTTCGATAGAACAGGGACCAGCCATCATAGCGAAGTGGCCATTGCCAATTTTCACATCATCACCCAGATCGATTACAGTGTCTTCAACTTTCCATTTTTTAGATACAAGTTTATAATCATCGGAAACAACGTGTATATCCTTAATTCCCTGCAGTGAACCAATCTTACGGATATCAAACTTCCCTTTTCCAATCCCTATCACATAGTTTCCTACCTGCGTCTTTACTTCTGTCGGCTTATAATTAACCGCCTTTACCTGGTCTATGATGACATCTTTCACAGATTGTGAAAGATCTTTTTCCAATTGTATAATCATGATTCCGGTGTTTTAATGTCTGATATAAATTTTTCTATTGCGGGCTCCAAATCATCAGCTGTCTGTAACATCTTGATGAATGCGCTCCCTATTATTGCCCCTCTGGCATATTGACAGGCTTTTTCAAAAGTTTCGTGGTTGCTAATGCCAAATCCTATCAGTCTGGGGTTTTGAAGCCCCATTTCATTGATTCTGTTAAAGTACTTTTCCTGCTCAGTAGAAATATCCGATTTAGCTCCGGTGATACTGGCCGACGAAACCATGTAGATAAACCCATTTGAATTTTGATCGATTATTGTGATTCTCTCTTCGGAAGTCTGCGGACTAATCAAAAATATATTGTACAACCCATGGCTATCGAATATTGCTTTATATTTCCTTAAATAATCGTACATGGGCAAATCGGGAATAATCAACCCGGAGACTCCTGCCTGCTGACATCTGGAACAAAATTTTTCAATACCATATTGCAAAACAGGATTCATGTAGCCCATTAATATAATCGGTACTTTATACTGACCTTTGATCGCATCCAGCTGATCAAGGATTTTGCCTATTGTTATACCATTTTCCAGTGCAACCATATTACTTGCCTGAATAGTGGAACCATCAGCAATAGGATCTGAAAATGGCATCCCAATTTCCACAAAATCCACATCACAATGATCCAATGTCTTCAAAATCCGGCCTGTATCCTCTAATTGGGGAAAGCCAGCAGTGAAATAAACATTCAGCAATTTTTCTTTATTCTCACTGAATGCCTCATCAATCAAATTTTTCATAACATCTGTATACTTCCTGTTTAGTATTTGCCCCATTTGATGTAAGAATCCAGGTCTTTGTCTCCTCTTCCCGATAAGTTGATGACGATCACATCATCCTTTTCAAACTTTCGCTGATTGAGTATTGCTAGTGCATGAGCTGTTTCAATGGCAGGAATAATTCCTTCCAGCCGACTGAGTTCAATCCCCGCAAGCATCGCTTCTTCGTCCTTGGCACTCATAAATTCCGCTCTTCCGCTATCGAACAAATGTGCATGTATTGGCCCGATTCCTGGATAGTCAAGTCCTGCAGAGATAGAATAGGGTTCCACTACCTGTCCATCAGGTGTTTGCATTAACAATGTTCTGCTGCCATGCAAAATTCCTTCTTTACCCAACTGGGTAGTAGCAGCAGATTTACCACTTTCATTTCCCAGTCCGGCAGCCTCTACAGCAATAAGTTTCACGTTTTCTTTATCCATGTAATGATAGAAGGCTCCAGCTGCGTTACTACCACCGCCAACGCAAGCCACGACATAGTCCGGGGCAGTTATGCCAAAGTCATTGGAAAGCTGATGGATAATTTCCTCGCTGATAACAGCCTGAAAACGGGCAACCATGTCGGGATATGGGTGAGGTCCAACAACCGAACCGATGATGTAATGCGTATCTACAGGATTACTGATCCAATGTCTCATTGCCTCATTGGTAGCATCTTTCAGTGTTTTACTACCACTGGTAGCTGGTACTACCTCCGCACCTAAAATTCTCATCCTTTCCACATTAGGCCTCTGACGCTTAATATCTACTTCGCCCATGTATACCGTACAAGGCAAGCCCATCAGTGCACAGACAGTGGCAGTTGCCACACCATGCTGACCAGCACCAGTTTCGGCGATTATCCGTTTTTTGCCTAATCTTTTAGCGACCAGTATCTGACCTATCGTATTATTGACTTTATGTGCTCCTGTATGACATAAATCTTCTCTTTTCAGATATACATTGGTTTGGTATTTCTCAGAAAGGCGACTGGCATAATATAGCGGTGTAGGTCTTCCTACATATTTCGACAAAAGATCATTGAATTCGTCCTGAAAAGACTTCTCAGACATAATTGCCAGATAATTTTCTCTGAGTTCCTCTATATTCGGATACAACATCTCAGGTATATAAGCTCCGCCAAACTTCCCGTAATATCCGTGCTCATCTACATTGAATTTAACTGATGCTTTCATAAGAGTCTTTATTACTTGTGATTTTATTTTTCAATTCTTTTACTGCTGTTATATTTTTTAGACCTGGCTCTATTTCAAACCTAGAATTCACATCCAATCCTGTTAATCCGGGAAAGTCTTTTCTGTCAATCTTCTGAATATCTTCAATTCCAATACCTCCACTTAAAAAGTAAGGAGTTTCCAGATCATAATCCTTCAGAATAGTCCAGTCAAACTGAACTCCGCTCCCACCATATTTAGGCGTTTTAGTATCGAAGAGAAAATAAGTAGCCAGGCCATCGAAAGTCCTGATCAGGTCCATATCAAGCTTTTCACCAACTGAAAAAACTTTAATGATCTTAATCCCCTCATCTTTGACTTTTTTGCAATACTGAGGTGATTCTCCTCCATGCAGCTGAACGAAATCCAAACCATAAGTCTTGACGTGCTGCAGTAAAGTTTCATATGCTTCATTCACAAATACACCCACCTTTTTGCTTCTTGGAGGCAAGGAATTGATTACATCGATGTTGTCTGATTCTCCCACAAATCGTGAAGATTTGTCATAGAAGATAAATCCAATAAAATCAGGTCCTACCTCTATTAGCTCCCTGATGTTCTCAGGTTCTCGCATACCGCAGACTTTCCAGAGCAACCTCTTCATCAGCTTTTCACTTTTTTATTCGTTAGCGTCCTGAGGTCTTCTATAAACCTACCCGCACTTTTGCCAGGGTTTGATGTTTTCATAAAATTCTCTCCTATCAGGAATCCTTCAAAACCGTGATCTGTCAATTCTGCTATTGTTTCAGGACTGCTGATGCCACTTTCGCTGACCTTGACAAAATCATCGGGAATCTGCATTGCCAGTTGTTTCGACACTTCAATATCTGTTACAAATGTTTTCAAATCGCGGTTATTGACTCCTAATAAATCAATTTGTTCACAAATACTGTTTTGTAATTCCTCCTGATTATGCACTTCCAGTAGCACTTCCATTCCGAGACTTTGCGCCAATGCACCAAATGTTTTGATTTGATCAGGTTTTAAAGTTGCTGCAATCAATAGGATGGTATCAGCGCCAATTGATTTAGCCTCCAGAATCTGATATTCATCCACGATGAAATCTTTCCTTAGAATAGGACAAAAATTAAAATCCCGTGCTTTGGATAAATCTTCATTTTTACCACCGAAATACTTAGTATCAGTTAAAATAGATAGACCTGAAGCACCCGCCTGCATGTAACCGATACTGGTTTTTTCCACATCGACAAACTGATTAATCATTCCTTTGGAAGGTGATTTTCTTTTGATTTCTGCAATAATCCCTGATTTGTCAGCTCTCCTAATGTATTTACTCATAGAGATGGGAGCTCCTTCAAAATAGGTACTTTGCTCCAGCATTTTCACAGGAACCAGTGATTTTTTATCAGCCACTTCACCCAACTTATCTTTAACTATCTGGTCTAGTATATTCATGTCTTTGTTTAGTTCAAACTGTAAATTCTTTGTTCATTCTTCACTAATTTCTTGAAGGTTTCAAACGCTCTTCCCGAAACCAGCGACTCTCTCGCCTCATTGATTCCCTCTTCCAGTGAATCCAAACCCTTCCCACAATAAATGGCTGTACCCGCATTGGCAATGACTGCTTCATTTTGAGCCTTTGTGCCTTTTCCGGATAAAATGTCAATAAATACTTTTGCAGAGTCTTCAATGGTTTTGCCTCCGGAGAGCTGTTCCGGCTGTACAGTATGCAAGCCAATATCATGAGGATGTACTATTCGTTCCGTTTCCTGACTGATCATCTTAAAAGTTCCTGTCAACGAAATTTCATCGTATCCATCGAGAGAGTGTAGTACCACGAAATCTTTATCCGTCTTCTGATAAAGATAACCATACATCCTCGCCAGTTCCAGACTAAAAACGCCTACTAACTGTCTTTTAGGAAATGATGGATTAACCATCGGCCCAAGCATATTAAAAAATGTTTTTACACCCAGCTCTTTTCTGATAGGCCCTACATTTTTCATAACCGGGTGAAAGAGTGGCGCATGAAGAAAACAAATACCCGATTCATCGAGACTTTTGATCAAAGCATCGGAATCATTGGTGAACTCATAACCAAAATAAGCGAGTAAATTTGATGAGCCACAAACGGAAGAAACGCCGTTATTACCATGTTTTGCTACATTTTGCCCTGCACCTGCCACAACAAATGAAGACAACGTGGAAATATTGAAAGTGTCTTTTCCAT
Source organism: Bacteroidota bacterium (assembly GCA_038525605.1). Lineage (GTDB taxonomy): Bacteria > Bacteroidota > Bacteroidia > Cytophagales > Cyclobacteriaceae > JANSWY01. The sequence goes on along the minus strand of JBCBHL010000207.1, from coordinate 700 downwards.
CACCTCCGGTTCCACATAAATCAATGGCATTGTAATCGTCTATTTCCAGCGGAATACACAATTCCAGCATCGCATCTCGAAACCCTTCCAGCTCTTCTACCGTAATACTTCTCATGAGATATACGGTAAGAAAAGCAGCCATCTGGCTATTATTGTATTCTCCCTGAGCCAGTTTTTTCAGAATTGTTTTGGCTTCCTCTTTTTCAAGTGAGTTATATTCAAACAACCTGTTCAGTACTTCTTTCATGATCGTTTTTAGTTTCTTTTATTGAATGTTTAACCAGTTTTGAATCATCTGCTTCCCGTGCTCTGTAAGAATAGATTCAGGGTGAAACTGAACACCTCTGACGTTATATTTCGCATGTCTGACAGACATTATCTGGCCTTTTTGATCTTTTGATGTCACGATGATATCATCATTTAATGATTCCGGAGACACCGACCAGGAATGATATCTGCAAACGGTAAATTCATTTGGCAATCCGGCAAACAAAGGCTCATCATCTACTGATAACAATACCTTTGTTGCAATCCCATGATACACTTCGGGTAAATTATAAATCTCTGTTCCGTAGGCTTCCGCAATAGCCTGATGTCCCAGACAGACGCCCAGAATACTCTTTTGTGAGCCATACTTTTTGATTAGTTCTGGCATTATGCCTGCTTCACTCGGAACCCCCGGTCCAGGAGATAGCAAAAC
>JBCBHL010000206.1:0-12886 GCA_038525605.1 Bacteroidota bacterium | reverse complement strand
TCGACTACCCTCCAGGTATATTCATAAGGAGTAGCCCCGTTGAGTGCAGCCAGTCCTGAGAATGTTCTTTGAGAGGTATTACCTTCCTGTGCCAGGGAAGAGAGCAGGCTGCCATCCCTGAAAAGATCGAAGGTATAAGGTTTTAGACCACCCGTAGCAAACAGGGTGATGCTACCATTACTCTCCCCGATACACCTGACATTGAAGCCATGAGCATACTCGAGTGTGTCAGCCGAAGAGCCAAGTGCCTCTCTTTCATTGATGGTAAAGAACCGGGTGGATTGGGTACATGAATTGGTATCACTGAGGATCACCCTGTAATCACCCATCCCCAGGTTAGGGAAGGCAACCGAAGATGCATTGATACCCTGGCGATCCCATTCGCTTTCTTCTATGCTGTAATTACTGGTAGCAGAAGTAGTATCTTTTCTATACAACCTGACCCGGTAAGGTTGGCTGCCACCACGAAGTTGAGCGGTATAGGTGATGTTGTTGTCACCGTTACACTGCAGGAAGAAGTTTTCGGAACCTGTGGGTTCTTCTACTTCACCAGCCAGCTGATCGACGGTCACAGCTCTAAGGTTGAGTACATCAGGCTGTGAAAGGGACAGGTCGTTACCCAAATTATCAGTGGTAAAAGTTTTGACACAACTGCCTGTAGAGTTACTATCTGTTATCCTGACGCGATAGGTAATACCAGATGTCAGATCAGAGATGGTATAAGTAACAGTGCCTGCAGAGCTGTTGAAAGTACCGGAAGATATGGTAGGGGTAGAATTCCCGGCTGTCGCATCATCAGTAAAAGGGATGTTGTTATTATCTGTTAATACTACATCGTACTCGTCTGAGCCATCCCTGACTCCTCCCGAGACTACCACAGTCAGCTGCCCGGTGTTATCTGCATTACAATCAAGGTTGAGCCCGTTTTTAGTATTCACTCTTTTGGTAATAGTGGCGCTCAAAGCAGCAGTAGCGTTACCAGCAGAGATTGTAAACTCATCAAAATCATCATCAGCTGTACATGGCGAACCACTGGTGACTTCCACCCTGTAATCACCCACAGAGAGTCCGGCTAACGGTAACGGCAAATCAGATCTTTCCACATCATTATCGGTAAAGAATGCTGGTAGGTCAAAAAGGTCGCTGGTAGGATTTTTCTTAAAGACATTTACTACAAATGGGGCAGTTCCTTCCAAAATGTTGATGTTGATAGATGAAGGAGTTTCGAAACAGGCTATGTCAATATCCGGAATATCTTCCAGGTCAATGGCCTGAGGTTGAGTGATATTGAAAGGAGTAGGATCTGCCAGGGCAACAGGTTCATTACCCTTACAAAGATCTATCAAAGAGATGCTGTATCCATTCCCGGACGGTAATCCGGAGATGGTGTAAGCACCTGAAGAAAGGTCGGACCTGTTGATAGTCCCGGTTCTCGGAGAAGAAAGCCCACCACCAGAGATCGTATACTGTAATGAAATGTCATCTTCCGCAGCTTTGGAGATGCCAGTCAGCACAACAGCACCATCGTTTCCTCCCGTCGCACAAACAACAGGAGTAATAGTTCCCCTCGCAATTGAGTTGATGGCAAAGCTTGCCGGAGCATTAAGCGTGACAGAATTAGAACTATCTATAGTACAACCCGGAGCAGTGGCCTGAACATAATACTCTCTAGCCGAAAGTGTATCAGGAAAAGTATATAATCTTTCTGTAGTTCCAATGTTGAACGCATCACCAACCTGTTGATCTGGAGTACTTATACCACCGTTAGGAATGAAAAGGGCATAAGTGTAATCCTTATCCGCTACACCGCTGGGTGCATTGACAGTGATAGAGCCATTACCACCCATATCATCCATACACGAAGGATCTGCTTTGGAGATCACAGGGCTGAGTTCAGGTCCTTCTGATGCTAAAGTGACTGTACCAAAACTATGAGTAGCACATCTATCTTCAACACTTAGTGTGTAATCTGTTCCAAAAGAGAGAAGATTAGATGTAGTAAAGGTTCTATCAGATGTTAAATCAGAGATAGTATTCCCATTAGCAGATAAAGACCATTCAAAATTACCGTCGGCTCTGTCCAAACCTTTTTCGAGGGTAATCTCAAATGATCCATCGTCTTCACCCTGGCAAGATGGGGCATTCGAAGATGGAGTAGAAAGAAGCTCAAGATCCTCATAATCTGACGGGGGTATTTCAAATATATAGGTTCTGGTGCAAGAATTATCACCGGAAGCTTCCACTTTTAACTCATAGACTCCTTCAAAGAATTGAATTGTATTCGTTATTAAATTATCATCATCGTCTCGAATGGGTATACTATTTTCAAGAAAATCACGGATGCCACCGGAATCGATCACAATTGTTCGATCATTTACTGAACTACTTTTAATTTCAAATGAAAAATTCCCAATAAAGCCAGTGCAAAAACTAGTTGCATCATCATAAGAGGGAGTAAAAACATTATCGGCAGTTGACCGAAGGTCACTTAAAACCCTCCTATTACCATTTGCCAGCACGTTGCTTCCACAATCACCATCACGAGAAAACACGTATTGTGTAATTGTATAGTTAAACGTAGTGTTGGCAGAATTTTCTTCATGAACAATTTCAAACGCCCCTTCATCATCTCTACAGGTTGGAGCTATTGGAGTAGGAGGCGTTTCCATATCAGGAATCGGCGCCTGATATTTTACGTTAACAATAATGTCATTTAAGGTGGTAACAACTCCTGTCGGAGAAACCATACTCCTATCTGCAATCATATTGGTAGGCGTACACTGCGAACAATCACTATCACCGATTGAAACACCTATGTTAATTTGCTTATCAAAAGCCAGGCTAGCATTGCTCCCAAAATCAGTAATTTTAATTGAAGGATTTTTTTGTCCCGTAACTCCGGGAATTGACCGCCAAACTGAAGGGGTTGATGATTCTGCAAACCACCATCGGTATTTAGACGGGTCCCAGTTTCCTGTTGCCTGTAAGGATAACCCTTCATCCCCACACAATGTCCTAGATACCCCAGCAGCCAATGGTTCCAAGGTGACGATAGGATATAATTCAAAAGTAATTGTGGGCCCCACTGTTAAGCCTAAGTTTGGACTTGGGCAATCGTTCAAGAAACATTGGGTATTTTCATCTCTTGCTCTAAAAGTAGCGACTTGAAAGTCATTTAGTGTTAGTCGATCATCTGCTGTAATATTCTTGTAGATACTTTCAAAACCACTGCTTTCAATAATCACCTCAGTGATACCTTTATTCCATTCAAGATAGTTGGGAACTCTGTTTTCCAGGAATTGACCTCCCTCAGTATCAATATCAACTCTTGGTGCCCTAGACAAAACCATGAAAACACATTCATTGGTTACAATTTTTCCAGGTTCTCCATTGATTGTAGTAAAGCGGGTGTCAGTATCGCATGTATAAGAAGAATATTTAAAATAATACTCCTGACCATCCGCATATTGAACAGCTATCAGGAAGAAAAATGTCAATAAACCAATCAGAGATTGTTTAAAGCTTAAGGTTTTCATATCATTTATTAGTTTAATCACTAATATCAGCTGATAACTCATGAAGAGATCTTTTGTTACCAAAATCAAACCTATTAATAATCAGCAAAATGGTGTAACAATTGCCTTGGATTAACGATCGCCTCACAAGAATAAGCTCAAATGCAATTGATCACTAAATAATAAAACATTACAAGTCCAAATCATAGTAGGCCTTATCAAAAAAGAGTGACAATCTAATTCAAAAAATACAGGCTTTTGTGTCTGATGAAATGGAATACACAGTTTTAGTCGCCCCCCGAACAAAAACAGGATTCTGTAAATCTGAGGTAAATCCCAAACCGAAATTAATGAATTACAATAGCCGGGGAACGGCTATTATTGTTTGAAACGAACCTTTCTATAAGCTATCAACAAAGCTAGGGCTATCAGAAAGCCAATTAGTACTAAGAGTATATTCGGGAATTTTGACTGGTTTTCGATTGCGCTGTTGTCGCCATAAATAACAAATGGTGCCCAATAGAACGGATTGCTTAGTGCAGGATCTGCCTCTTCAACAAACTCAAGTTTAGCAGTTCTCAAGGCTTCACTTTTACTCAGACCTGATTTTAATTTTTGATAAAACTTATTCATCAAGATACTGGTGCTTTTATCATCAACAGGCCATTGGCTTACAACAACAGCTTTTGCACCAGCTAATTGAAAAGCATATCCAATACTGTTAATGTTCTTACCTTCTCTTAGCTGCCCACCAGCGGTACTGCAGGCACTTAGAACAACTAAATCCGCAGGCAAACTCATGTTCGCAAGCTCATAAAAATATAGTCTGCCATCCTCATTAGATTGGTCAGAGACAGAAAGCGACAGATTAGACAATTCAGGGTTATCCGGATCATTAAATGCATGTCCCGCAATATGGATATATCTGTACTTTCTAGCTTCGCTTTTAAAGTTTGCCTCAGATGCGTCACCTTTCAATAATAAATCGGTATCAAAATCGGATGCAACTGACTGCACCTCTTTTACATTCCATAAGAGGGCAGACTCCTTATTTTTCCTCAATATCGGATACTTCCCTGATTCTGACTCACTAAACTGACCATTCTTGTATTGGGGAGCAATAGCTAACATCTCCGAAGCTGGTGCTGTATGATTTCCTTTATTGATAATCATTTGAGCTGAGAAAGCATAGCTTATCTGATATTTGTTAATTAGGTAGTTATCAAATTGTTTGCTTCCTTGCTGATCAGGTCTTTGACGAACCAATAAATCAAACGGAATAAAATTTAACTCGCCATGCGGTATAATGATCAAATGGTTGTTGTGTTTATCTGATAGAAGATCATCAACTTGTTTAAAAACTTTCAAATATATCTCATAGCACTTTTGCTGCAAATCTTTCAACGTCCGGGTATTGTAGTCGGTAGGATTTTTTTCAATGTCATTAATCAAGTCAACTGACATAAATGCCGGAAGTTTCAGGAAATGAGTCTGCTCCTTATTAATCAGGAAACAGAAATGGAATGAGTCTCCCGCGAAATATCTTATCAGTGATGCGTCATCCGACAGTACTTTTCTCACTTCTTCTATGCCTATTTCATATCCTTCATACCTTATTTGATAGTAATCATTATGATTCATCTTCAGGTATTCTTGTAGAACTGCTTTTTCTTCCTGAAGTTCAACCAGCTTGCTGGTGTATGAGTCGAGTTTATCATTTTCCAAAGGTTTCTCTGCCAGTTGGTCACTCATAATAATTGATTGATAATATCGGATTAGACTCTGAATCTCCTCTTCTTTTAAAATCAAACTATCTGGTATCTGATAAGAATGCTTTAAAGAAGAAATATTAGACGACCGAAGAATATCATCTGCTGTACCTGCCTCAGAAAAAACAAATGCCCGCTCTAAGTAACACATAGAATCCGTCAACTGATACAGGTCATATGCAGCAGTAATCGCATTTTCATAAAACTGACCAAAATTACTGTTTAGGAATTCCAGATCCTGAGCAGAATTATGAGTCATTCTTACTTCATTCAGTAGGATATGGCAATGATTAAAATACTCTAATGCAGCAATCAGGTCGGAGTATTCTCCACTCTGCTGATAGATTTTCGCCTTCAACTTAAGCGCAAAGAGCATTTCGTGAATGTCTATATATTCATATATGCTTTGCGTGTTAGGCTTCTGATTAGCCGAAATGGCCAAATCGACATACTTTGCTGCATTGGGAAAATCTTTCTCTTTTAGAAAATACTGACTGGCAGCAATGTTTATCATGCTAATCGTCTTGTAATGCATCTGCTCATTTTCGGCGATGAGTTTCATCACATAATCGTAGGAATTAAAGGCCTTTGACATTTTTCCCATCAGGAAATAATTCAAACAAACATTTGTTTCAATAGCAATATTGAGTTCAAGTTTATTTAGAGAAGGTTCTACGGCTTTTGCTTTTTTCAAATAATACATCGAAGAATCCAGCTTATCTTCCCGGAGCAAAATAGTTCCCATCAGATTGTAGTTTCTAGCTGCATATGAATGTTCAGACCTAAAGTACTCCATATCCATCTGAATGCATTTATTCACATATTTTTTAGCACGTGAAAACTGCCGCATTTCATAGTATAAAAAACCAATTTGCTGATAAGTCTGGATGATTCTAAAATGCCCCTCCTTATAAGACTTCTGATAGAGCTTTAAAGCTTTAAACAAATAGGCTATACCCTCTTCAAACCTTCCTAACTTACTGAAATTGGTTCCCATATTGCCGTAAGTTACTGCGACAGCAGGATGATTAAGTAGATTAGCTTCTTTATACAGCTGAATTGACGAATCGTAATACAATGTCGCTTTTTCAAAGAGGTTTATATCCTGATAGACAGCTCCCAGATTGTTGTAATGATCCGTTAATCTGACGTCGTTCAGTCCATAGGCTGCTTTGTCGAGGTTAAGTGTCATTTTGAAGTAGTAAATAGCAGAATCAGCGTATCCTCTCTTTTTCTTTATTGCTCCCAGGTTGTATAAAACATTCGTAATTTCAGGATGATCCTTCGGGTAATTCTTTCGATAGTTTTTCAGTGTCCGGAAAAAATGCTTTTCGCTTTCAGCAAGTTTACCATCAATCAGATCGATGACTCCTAAATGTAATGTAGCCAACCCTGAAGGCAGGCTATTGATACCGATCATGGAATCTGCTTGGGTCAACATTTCTTTTGCCAGAGCTTTGGATTCAGCCAGGTATCCGGCTCTCCATTTTGACTCTACTGCCCTACCCTTTGCTTCAAAGAAAACGTCCAGTGAAGATTTGCTCAATGCGCTATCCGCAAGCTGTTGGTAAACCAGATCAGCTTCGGTGTAAAAACCATTGATAAACAGAGAATCTGCATATCGCTTTTTGATTGATACTTCCTGGCTCAATACAAGTGGATTTATAGCCAGAATGAGCAGAATGGTCAATAGTGGTGTTTTTAATATTTTATTCTTCATTGAAACTAATATGGCTTTCACATGTGCGGATCAATGATATTTTAAATAGACTAAATGGTAGTATGGCCAGCTAAATAATTAGCCGGCCAATTAGTTTGAACCTTTATCTATCCAACAGGGCACCCGAACTCTCTTGGGTCTAAAGTATCACAGTCACAAGAAATAAATTTATCAAAAGAAAAGCACATCACGAAGGGTCCGGACACGCAAATTTGTACCGTAGCTCCTCCTTTTGCAGTTTGCGCTTTTTCATCTTTCAGTTGAGTTGTAAAACTGGAAATAGCCAAGTTCTCAAGTTTCATCTTCTTTTTCATTGATATTGGTTTTTAAATTAAATGCCTACTCTTTTAAGGCTTTTCAGCCTCCGCCTTTTAAGGGTATGAGAAAGAAGACCGAAAGGTTAACATGTTTAGAAATATTTTTTTTATTTCGCATAAGATTAGGCTAAGACATTTGTATGTTTTCAAAAATTGATGATATAAGAAAAGCGTTGTTAGCAGGTGACAATAGTTGCCTTCAGCAAGTATTCGATCAATGTGGGAATTATTGTATCAAGACGCTTAAAGATAAATACAAGTGTAGCAAAGAAGATGCTGAAGACATTTTCATTGATTCTATCATCATCTTCAGAGAGAATGTTCTAAATAACAAATTGCAGGTCATCACAAGTTTAAAGGGCTATCTACTTGGTATTTGTGTAAATAAGTACAAGGAGCAGCTTTTCAAAGAGAATCGACAGCTAAAGCATCTGGATGAAATTGTACAGAACTGGTATCCGGAAGAATATGAAGAGGATGATTCTTTAAAGATAATTAACAACAAAGCATTTTCTAAACTTAGCATTCATTGCCAGACAATTCTAAAGTATTTTTATGTGGAAAAGATCAGTATGGCTGAAATAGCAGATCACTTAAATCTGGCAAATGCCAATTCGGTAAAAGTTACAAAAGCCCGATGCTACAAAAAGTGGAAAGACCTAGTGGAAAAATTAAAATCAAATTAGATGGGACTTACGGAAAAAGATTACCAACTGATTGATGATCTGATAACAGACAGGTTGAATGAATCGGCCTATACCTCACTGAAGGAGCGAGTAGCGCAAGACCCGGAATTTGCAGATGAATTGCGAAGAAAGATTGATTTAACAAAAGCCATCGAGGCATCTCATCATGAACTAAAAGCAGAATTCGGATCGATGTTAGGAAATTCGATGAAAAGAAAAAATAGTAAGAGAGTACTACTAAGAATTGCCGCTACAGTTACTTTACTTTTGATAGCTACCTTGTTCCTATGGCAAGCTTCACCATCCAAAAATGAACGGGTTTTTGCTGCTTATTTCAAGCAATATCCCATACCAGCGAATTTGAGAGGAGAAAATGTGGAGACTAACCTGAATGAAGGCTTCATGGCTTATGAAACGCAGAATTTCTCCAAGGCTCTTCCCATTTTTAACAACTCTGATGACAACTCAGTTTCTATCAAAATGTATATTGGAAATTGCTATCTGGGCATTGATCGGCCCGAAAAGGCAGCTGAAGTATTCAGCAGCCTTGATTCTGAAGAAGCTCAATGGTATTTAGCCTTGACATATGTCAAAATGAATCAAATAAATGAAGCCAGAGAGGTTTTGGAAGCACTCGAAATCAAGTCTGAAATTTATCGCGCCAAAGCAAAAGAACTACTTGTAGACTTGGCTCCATGACTCCTCTCCTACCAATAAGTACAATCGGCTTATTCGGAATATTGCAATTCATGATTTCAGACCTACAGTCATATGATCAAAGAGCCTTTAAATACAAAGTCTCTTTCAGGAAAGGCTTATCACCAACCCCGAAAGAGACCTTATAATTATACTTCAAATAATTTTTTACTTAACACTGAGATTTCTGTAAACTACCTCTTCTCCAATACGGATTTTACAATGGTAAATTCCTTTTTGCCAGGTAGCAGTGTTGAGTTTCAAAGAATTGTCTGAAGTTACGCTTCTATGCACTTCTCTCCCTACACTGTTAACAATGATAACTTCCGCCAGCGAATGATGTCCTTCAATCCTCGAAAAGTCTACTGTCACGAAATCTGTGGACGGATTTGGATACAAGCCAATCTTCTCCAAAACCGATTCTCTGGCATGTTCTTTTATAACTACTTCAGTGCAGTAAGTATCACTGCAACATTGTCCATCGGCAGTAAGTCCGTAAACAGTTAGACAGACTTCATGAGTACCTGGCCCTAAAGTAGAAACCCACACCTCCGGATCTGACGGAGAAAATGGCGATCCATTGACTGTCCAGGTATGATTGACAATGGTAGTAAAACCATTGCTACTGGCATTTGCAGTAAACAGGAAGTTGAACTTGCCTACCTGTTGTACATTGAAAAACGAACGAACCTCGCAGGAAGGTCGGCAGACATCTTCGACAAGGATCGAAATACCCCATTTTTTAGTACAGCAAACACCATTTTCGTCGATGTAGTAAGCCGTTAAGTAAACAGTGTAACCTCCGGGACTCAAATAAGAATGGCTCGGATTTTCCTCTGTAGAAGTGGTCCCATCACCAAAATCCCATAAATAACCTATGATAGTTCCTCCACCGCTAGTCGTAAGGTTGGTAAAATTCACAGCACATTTTCCTGTCGAGAATGTAAATTTAGGTTCAACGTCGCATGGTTTAGGGCAATCAACCACATTAACTATGATGTCATCAGTAGCGACACAACCGTCTCCGTAGAATATTTCCACAGTGTAAGTACCTGCAGCAAAAGTTGTAAGCGGATTTGGGTTTACTACCTGAGGAAAATGGTTACCATTATACAACCACCTGATGAAATTCATTGATGAAGGCACTGCTCCCGGAATTGAGATAACAGGCCATGGATCACCCTCGCAAATGACAATGTCAGGGCCCAGATCTACTGTGTAATCGCAGGCTAGTTCATCCGAAGAATCACCTGCCAACACATTGGAATACTGGAAAAATAATAAGAAATGGATAGAAAGTACTCCGATAAGAAACCTGAGTTTCTTTCGCTTGAAAACGTTCATAAATTAGCAAAGTTTAATCTCACCTACTCTTTCAAGGATTTTCAGCAAACTCCTGAAACACGGCATTAAGAAAATTTGAATGGAAAAGTATTTTAGGCCAATGCTTAAAACTGTATGCAATACCCTACTTTCAAAAACAGTCAGTTACCTAAAAATTCGCTGACGGAATTAAAAAACCAAAGCCAAGTGTTTCATTAAAGTGTTATTGTTTTAGCCAAACTGTTACCCATCAATATGAAATAATTGATTAATGATGAATTGACCATCTGTTAACCTTGCAGCGTTTTGAAAATGTAATAAAGTAACCCGATCATCTCCTGTTAACGCGGTAAACTAAATAAAGACCGTGAAAAATAAACTCCTAAGAAGTTAGGATTTTCACTTAATTCCTTTGTTATTAGCATATTGGTTAACTGTATTTACTTATGAAAAAAGTATTGTTAATTGCTGTGTTGTTCTTTAGTATGCATTGTACAGCACAGTCAAAACGAGATATATTAAGCGTTAGTCCAAAGACGGTAATAAAAGATATCGAAGGAAATAAAATTTCATACTTGCAATACATAGAGCTAACCAATAGTGGCGACTGGATACCTGTCATCAATAAAAAGGACAGCGGAGAAACCCATTTCGTTCAATTGAGGAAAACCACAAAAGCAGAAAAAGAAAAGATCATTAGTGAACATGTAATAGGACATCAATCAAGTCTGACAGGCAAAAAGGCTCCCCGATTCAGAATGCGAGATGTGACTGGGAAAATCATCTCTTCCGCAACCACAAAAGGAAAGGTGGTAGTACTCAACTTTTGGTTCACAAATTGCAAGCCTTGCATTTTAGAGTTTCCGACATTAAACAAGACATTTGAAAAATATAAGGACAATGATCAGGTAGTGTTTGCTGCTATAACATTTGAGAAAAAGGAAGCTATTGAATCCTTTCTGGAAAAATACTACTTCTCCTATCCGATGATTACTGATGCTCAGGAGATATGTGACATATTTATCCAAAACTCCTATCCCGTAAACATTGTCATCAATAAATCCGGTGTATACGAAAGTTACACAATTGGAGGTCCTCCTGCCACTGGCCTGGACAGCGTAATTGATAGCGCATTGGCAAAAAAATGATCAGTACCATTGTTTTTTTAAATGTATAGACAAATTAAACCTTTCAAAAGCACCCTGCAATTACCATTATTTGAATTGCAACACAACCATTTCATTATTAGCTGATTAAGAATTTATCAAAACTGAGAAATTCATAAGTCCAAAACGTATTCGCTATCATTTCTATTGAAAAGCATCCCCTCCCATTGGCAAAGTTCAACAGTACATTTCCCAATATTTAATAATACTACAATTAGGAATTAATTGAAAAAATTCATTACTTAGCATTATACTACATTTAGGAATTAATTATTGCAAAGATGAAAAAGTATCAATTGGGAGAATTTGAAGAGGTAGTAATGCTCACGGTGGGGATTCTTTATGAAAACGCTTACGGTGTTTCTATTAAAAAAGAAATCGAATCCCGGCTGGACCGAAAAGTAAGTGTGGGTGCTTTGCAATCTGCATTGAAACGGCTGGAGGACAAAAAATACCTCAAATCCCATGATGGAGACGCAACCAGAGAAAGGGCAGGCAGACCTAAAAGATTTTACAAAATAACTGCTTTGGGAAAAGAGGCGATGGAATACACGAAAGAAACCAGAAACGCATTGTGGAATGCCATTCCGGGGGTTGCGCTGGACGTAAAATTCAAATTAGCTTAATGAAAACTCCTCCTAAAGCTGCTCTTTACTTTTTTCGATGGTTTTGTCATCCTGATTTAAAGATACCTATCGAAGGTGATCTGATGGAATTGTATGACGAAAGAGTCGAGGCTATAGGCAAAAGAAAAGCTGACTGGAAATTCATTAAAGATGTACTGCTCCTATTCAGAAGAGATATCATTAAACCAACCGAAGGAACCTACAGACTAAATATTTACGGTATGATCAAAAACTATTTTAAAGTTACCTTAAGAAGTATGTTGAGGCAAAAACTATATAGTTCCATTAATATTGGCGGATTAGTTTTGGGCTTGACTAGTTTCATAACCATCTCCTTATATATTATTCATGAGTATTCTTATGATCGCTTTCTTCCAAATTCAGATAGAATTTACAGAGTTATCAACAGGCAATCTAACAATAACTTTCTGGGAAAAAATAATTATGCGGTAACTCCTGCTCCACTTCCATCTGCGATGATGGAAACATGCCCGGAAGTGGCTTATGCAACTGCTATAGATGACTACCACGCACTGCTAAGTCCAAATCAATCCAATCAGCACTTTTGGGAATATGGTCTTTTTGGCGATCGAAACTTCTTCAATGTTTTCCCTTATGAATTTACGGTTGGTGACAGAAGCACCGCATTTGAAAATAAAAACAGCATTGTTCTAACAGAATCATTGGCGTTAAAAATTAGTAACGGCGTTCAGATCATCGGAGAAAGCATCAATCTGGATGGAAATGACTTTGTGGTAACAGGAATTATGAAGGATGTCCCTGTTTACTCTTCGATGCAGTTTAATTTTGTAGCAAACCTTGAAGCTGATGATGGATTCCAGAGCTATTTTCACAGGGAAAAATGGTCTAGTAACAGCTACAGAACTTTCTTTTCCATTCACAATAATTCCACAATAACTGATATTGAGGAAAAACTAGGACTATTGCTGGAAAAAAATTGGGTTGACTTAAACAATTACCCCCAGCATTATATGGTTGAACCATTGTCATCCATTCACCTCAGATCTGATGTTAATTTTGATATTGGAACCAAAGGAAACAGGCAGC
>JBCBHL010000205.1:0-12889 GCA_038525605.1 Bacteroidota bacterium | reverse complement strand
AGATAGTCATCCTCTTTTTGATAACCTTCGCAGGGCCCTAGACAATTGCCTAGGTGGTATTCGAGGCAAACTTTGAATTTTTTTTGTTCGATATTATTGGCTGAGAGCAGCAGGTTGCAGGTTCTGATTTTATATAATTTTCTAATCAGATCCAGTACATTATTCATTGCCTTTACGCTGGTATAAGGACCGAAATACTCTCCCTTATTTTTATCAATTCTTCTGGTAGAATAGATCTTTGGGAACCTGTCTTTGGTTATCAAAATGCTGGGAAAGCTCTTATCATCCTTTAACAGAATATTGTACTTTGGCTGATATTGCTTAATTAAGCTGTTTTCCAGCAATAAAGCATCAAATTCTGAATTGACGATTACAACTTCCAAAACAGCCACTTCGGATACCAGCTTCAGTGTTTTTCGGTTGACTCCCGCAGCTTTGGTAAAATAGCTGGAAACTCTTTTGCGCAAGTCTTTCGCTTTACCGATATATATGATTTCATCAGCAGTGTTGAAATATTTATAGATTCCCGGCTGATGCGGAAGTTTGGATATTTCTGCTGGCGTAAATCTCGATTGATCCATTTAATCTGTCTATGACTTTAGTCAATCACTTCATCATTCAGGTTCTGTTGTACCTGTAGTGTGTCACTTTCATTTAGCTGAATACCATATTTTGAACAGTCCAGCTCTACATCATAACCAGGTCCGGGAGCTTCAAATCCACCAGGTGTAAAGCCAATGGTGGAGTCACCATAAACTTTTAGCATGAATTTATTCCAGATGGGCATTGCTGTTCTTGCCCCCTGACCCGTCACCCAGCTTTTGAAATGGATGGTATTGTTATCTCCACCAACCCATGCTCCGGCGGCAAGGTCTTTAGTGATTCCCATAAACCAGCCATCTGATGCATTGTCCGTTGTTCCGGTTTTGGCGCCTATTTGAAGGTTCTCCTTGAGCCTCTTATCCAATCCGCCACCTGACCCTCGTTTCTCTTCAGTTGCTCCCCTTAGCATGTACAACATAGTATTTGCGGTTTTTTCGCTAATAGCTTCTGTTACTTCCGGGGTAAAATCTTCTATCAGGTTACCGTTTTTGTCTTCAATTCTCCTGATAAAAATTGGTTTGGTGTGTTTTCCTTTATTGACAAAAGTCGAATAAGCACCTACCATTTCATAAACTGAAACTTCTCCACCTGCTCCCAGACACAAAGTGGGAACCGCTTCCAGCTTACTTTCTATACCCATTCTTTTAGCATATTTTACCACATTTCTGGGGCCTACGCTTTTCATCACGTGAGCAGTAATACTATTTATTGATCTTGCGAGTCCTTGCCTGATTGTCATCTTTTCTCCAGTATATACGCCTTCCGCATTAGCAGGAGACCAGGATGGTGGATTCTGGCCAGGGAGTTCAAATACGACCTTGATATCTTCCAGTTCCAGACACGGTGAATAGGCAAGATTTTCAATCGCTGTAGTGTAAACAATCGGTTTGATGGTGGAACCAGGTTGCCTCTTGCCTTGCTTTACATGATCGAATTGAAAGAACTTGTGGTTGATACCACCGACCCATGCTTTGATATGACCGGTAGTAGGCTCCATCGCCATAAAACCTGTTTGCAAAAACCTTTTGTAATGGTTCAGTGAATCATAGTGATTGAAAACGGTATCTACCTCACCTTCCCAGGTGAATATTTTCATTTTTTGTTTCAGGTTGAGATAATACTCTATACTGTCTTTATCATCGGGATACCTGTTTTTGAGAATTCGGTAATATTCACCTCTTTTTATTTCTCTTTCCAGGAAGTCGCTGATGATTTGACCGTCATTGTCTCTCCACGGAATCTGATCCTTCCATTCTTTATTAAAGTCCTTTTGGAGATTCGCCATATGTTCTACCACAGCTTCTTCGGCGTAAGTTTGCATGGTCGGATCTATGGTGGTGTAAATCTTCAAACCGTCATCATATATATTGTAGCCTCTTTCTTTGGCCCAGTCTCTCAAGAAATTACCTGCTACAGCTCTGAAATAGGGAGCTGGGCCTTTGTTGTGACTTGCCACATTGAAATTAAGATCGAAATCGCTCACCTTCAGAGAATCATACATTTCTCTGGTGATTAATTCATTTTTGAAAAGGTTGTATAATATTTCAGTCCTTTTGCGCATGGCATTTTCAGGATTCTGGATCGGGTTCCATTTGGTCGGTTTATTAATGAGCCCAACGATAACGGCAGATTCCTTATAATTCAATTCCGAAGGAAGTTTGGCAAAGTAAGTCTCGGCAGCTACCTTAATACCAAATGCATTCTGACCATATGCAATGGTATTCAAATACATGGCCATGATTTCTTTTTTAGTGTAGTTCCTTTCCAGTTTTACAGAAATGATGTATTCTTTGATTTTTGTGATGACGGAACCTAATTTTCTGATAGAATATAAAGAGCCTTTGTTAGTAGATTCCGTCCGATAGAGGTTTTGTGCCAGCTGCATGGTGATGGTACTACCCCCTCCTTGATTGGAACCAGTGAGGACTCCTTTTGCGGCCCTGACAATACCTCTAAGATCTATTCCCGGATGGCTTTTAAACCTGATGTCTTCTGTTACCAGTAGCGTGTTGATTAATTCAGGGCTTAGATCGTCATAGGTGATATTACTCCTGTTATCTCGGAAGTATTTTCCAAGGATCGTTCCGTCGTTAGCGATTAGTTCGGAAGCTAAATTTGGATCGGGTCTTTCCAGCCTTTCCAGTCCCGGAAGTCCTCCAAACATACCCATGGCATCTTTTTCTACCATGTAGATCAAAAGCGGAGGGCCTATGACAACCATAAAAAACAATATCCATAAAATCCTGATTACTTTCCCAGGCAGGTTTCTACGCTTTTCAACAGGCTTGCTTTCTTTTTTCTTCTTCATTTGAACTAATTATAAAATGGGACATTTGATAGTAATAGTCATCATGACAGTTTTAAAATGCGCTTTTCGATCCAAATTATCAGTTAATTTTTAGAATTTAATTCCTAATTATCAACTAGTAATTACAAAAATTGATCGGCACAATATCGCAAACTTACCAATCCCCAACTAAACGTGACAATGTCTAGTTTATGCCAATTATAAGTTAATGAATTACAAAGATAATTGCTAATAGTTATTTCTGTAGAATTTCAGATAAGTATTCAGTTCCTTCGTTTGATAGAGCGTATTGAAATTCTTGTCGCTGATCACAAACTCTTGTATTTTAATAGTTTTGAATTCTTCGGCTATCGGTTTTTCCTTTTGCAATGTTGCATTAAAATCCATGGCAGTTGCTTTATCTATAAACTCATTGACCATCAATACACCCCGACCATTATCAAAACTGATGTTGGCTGGCGTTAAATCGTCCCTGTTCATGGCTTTTAGTTGCTCTGCCATATAAGCTGATATTTTATTAGCTGCATCATCTTTTATTTCGTAAATAACCACATAAAGATGTTTTTCATCGAAATTCTGTTTGTACTTTGCTTTAGCACTGTTGACCAGGTTTAGCTGATAATCTTCTGCAGCTTTGATCAAATCATCGACATAAGTTTGCAAGTCACTCTCTGAGTATGTTTTCTTGAAAACACTCAATTCAAACTGGTACTTATAAATGTCTTCGGTTTTCCCAATGATCATTATTTTAAGCAGTGCTACATTATCTGTAAACTCATTATCGGGATGCTCCGCCAAGGCATTATCCACCATCTTCAGGGACGTTTTAAAATCTCCTTTTTCATAAAGTGCATAAGCTTCTCCGTAGATTTTCTGCAACTTAGCAGTAATGGCATTGCTCTCTTCCCGATAATTAGGATTAACAACCAGCTTAGCGTAAATACTATTTGGGAATTCTGCAATGAGGCGCTCTTTGTAAATATCGGTAGAGCCTTCTTCGGCAATCAAGAAAAGCAGATACAGTACCTCGGGTTTATATTCGGTTTCATTATACCTTCTCAGCAGCTGTTCAAAAGTGAGTACCGCTTTCGGGTCTTCTTGCAACTGAAAATGATAGATTTTACCCAATTCATAGTGCGCAATTTCAATCGACCGGAGCATATTGTTTTGGGTGGCTGTATCAAATGGAATTGTTGCCATCAGACTTTCAATAGTCGGGATTGCAGATTTCTGATCAGTATTAGTTTCTTCACCTCCATTACTTTCCGGATTATTCTGTGCGGTACTGTTTTCGGCAGCATTGGAGATGCTCAGTTGTTTTTCGCTCCTTCTCCAGTGATCTTCCAGCGGCCGATCTCCCCATACCCTTTTAAACTCTGACCTTCCTCTGTTGACCGCTGATGAATTGTAGAAATACCATGTGCCACCAGAACCGCCTCCTACACTGATCAGGTTATCATCACCTCGGGAGGGTAAGCTCAGTCCTTGTCGCCTCGCCTTTCGTTCCTTCTTTTTCTGCTCTTCCAATTCAGCTTCTTTTTCTGCGATGATCGCATTGAAAATAGCTAATCGTTCGGTGGAGTCCATGTAAGCCAGGTTCAACAGACTGTCATTTTCGCGAATGATATTGATATTTTTCACAAAATCGCCCAGAATTTCCTGTCTTTCTTTGATACTCTCATAAGCCTCTTCGTCCTGTGGCAAAACGGAAATGGTGCTGTCATAGTAACTTTTGGCCAGCTCATAGCTGCCGAGGCTATCAAAATATATTTTCCCCAATTCCCAAAAAGAGTAACCCTTCTGTCTGTTATTATTGACACTACTTTCGGCAGATGACTTGTAAGCGTCGATTGCCTTGTCCAGATTTCCCTGCTTTAATTCGAAATTGCCAATTTCATAATAAATCTTGTCCCTGTATTCCAGATTTTTCTGATCGGAAAGCAGTTTTTCATAATACTTACGCACCCTTCTGCTGTCGCTATTGTCAGAAAGGTCAGTCACCTGCGCCATGTTTAATCGGGTATAGAAAGAAAGTTCATAGGAAGGGTTATTTTTCAATACGTTCCTATAATAATCGTAGGCATTCGCTTCGAATCCCAGCTCCTGGAAAATCTGACCGATTATGAAGTTAATCCTCGCCTTCAACTTGTTGTTGCTAATCAACTCTTCGGCCTTTACCAGGTTGCCTACGAGTAAATTCAGATCTTCTCTTTCCTGATACAAATAGGCCCTGTTGAGATAGAGGTTGCGCAGGTTTTTCTTGTTAAGCTTTTCTTTTTTGAGATAGTCAGAAACTTCGTTGGCGTTTCTGTATTCATTGTTTTTGATGAAAGTCCGCATTAATTCTACCAGCGCTTCGTGTCTGGCATTGTCATTTTTACTGTGCGTATTGACATATTTAAAAGTCTCTACCGCATCAGCAAACTCAAACCCATAGAACCGGGACTTACCCACAAGAATATAGCAATCGTCTTCCCAGTCAGAACCAGGATGTCTTTGAATGGCTATCGCGGACTTTTCGATGGCATCCTTCAGATCAGGTTTGAAAGGAGATGTATCGGTTGTGTCAAATTCCACATACACAGGGAGAATCCTATTGTAATTCCATTCATAGCCCTCCTGAAGCTTAAATTCTATCTCCTTAATTTTTTCGTTAGCAATGAAATAGGCATTGTAATGTGCCGTTGTATTATGGAAAACATTGCTCATCGGGTTTTTTTTCTGAGGTGCACAAGCGGTAATCAGCAAGGTTCCCAAAACCAATGTAATTGCGATATTTAGTATTCTGTAATTCAAATTTTTATCATTCTAGGGCCAAAAGTTATGCTTTTCCTGCAATATTTCATTCGATATTGTTTTTTATATATAATTTTGACCATTCAAATTTAGTGTAAGTTGGCGGCAAAGAAAACTTTATCAAATAGGTTAACGAACAGGTATCTCCTTATTATAAGAAATGAGGAAAATTTTGCAGAAAAAACAACAGTTAGTTTCACTTATGCAAAGGCAATACTGATTTGTTTTTCAATTTTTATAGCAGTAATGGCTCTTTCCGCCTGGCTGGTGACAGGTGTTTTAGAGAAATGGCTAGATCCCAGACATGCCGAACGAGAATCGAGAAGGGCAGTTGTTAAGTTAACTATGACTGTAGATTCCTTGCAGCGTGCAGTAGATCAGAAAGACCAGTACATAGAAAATATCAGGAAGATTTTTGCCGGAGAAGATGATGAATATTCCAATGTCGAAGATCGTGAATTGACTGATGAACAGATCGCTCAGAATGAAGTGAGTGGTAGTACTTCAGAAGACGCAGATGTCGAATTCCGCAGAACCTTTGAAAGAGAATCGCTTGGAAATACCGCTTTAAGTCTTAAATCTGAGACGCTGCAAGAGATATTCCTGATGAATCCAATCGACAAAAACGCACTGGTAAGCAGCAAGTTCGATCCAAAAATCAATCATTATGGAGTTGATCTAATTGCCAAAAAGAACGAGCCCATTAAATCTACGGGTGACGGGACAGTGATTTTTGCTGATTGGACAGCAGATGGAGGGAATGTGATTGCTGTTCAGCATAGAAGCAATCTAATATCTATCTACAAGCACAATTCGGAATTGTTAAAAAAGGTAGGTAATTTTGTAAGTCAGGGTGAGATCATCTCCATCATTGGAAATACAGGAGAACTCACTACGGGACCACACTTACACTTTGAATTGTGGTACAATGGCAACCCGGTAGATCCGGGAGAATTTATTGATTTTTATTGATTAGCGGAAATTAGGACGGTATGGCAATGTTTAATAAACAAGATCAAAAAACAGTAGCAGAATTGAGTAATTCAAGTAATACAATAAGTAAAGGAACAACAGTTACAGGTGATATTGAAACCTTCGGTAATATCCGAATTGAAGGCAAGGTAGTGGGAAACGTTATTACTAAATCCAAGGCAGCGCTAGGACAGTCTTGTGAGATGCAGGGAAACCTCCTTGCACAAAATGCAGAGATAGAAGGTAATATCCGTGGAACGGTAGAAGTTGCAGAATTGCTGATATTAAAACCTACAGCAGTAATTGATGGAGATATTATCACTAACAAACTGATCGTAGAATCCGGAGCTAAATTTAACGGAGGCTGTAAAATGGGTGCAGCTGTACAAAAGATTGAATTAGGTGGTGCAAGAACAGAAAAAAAACCAGCACTCAAAGCCTGATAAAAAGCAAAACCAGGCCCTGAAATACTCGGGGCTTGCCTTTCAGTTGTTTGCAGTAATTGGAATCGGTAGCTATGCAGGCTATTGGTTAGATGGCTACTTCGGCAACAAAATCCCCTATCTGCTTTTAGTATTTGTATTCCTTTCGACAGGTGCTGCTCTGTATTCCGTATACAAACGCCTTCCTAAAGACTGATTTTCCCGTGATTAAATACCTTGCATATTATTTTGGCTATACCTTCTTTATTTTCGGTGTGGGCCAGCTGATTTCCAGTGAAACAGATTATATCCATGATGCTTTTACATGGATGATGCTTTTTTTTCTGATTCAATCCTTGTTCATCGCTTATTTGCACTTTCTGGGACAAAAAGACCCCCAAAAGCTGCCGCTGTACTTTTTTGGAGCACTCGTTTTCAGGATGCTTACGATGATTTTAATGTTAGGGGTGATCTACATTGGAAAGGTGCCTGATCATATCTTATTTACCATAAATTCAGGGATAATTTATTTGCTTTATTTAACCTTTGAAATCATTCTCTTATTGGTTAACTTGCGCCCAAATTCTGAGGAGAACGGATAGATAATGATATACACAATTAAACAGCAAAAGCTCAAGTTATTGAAGATCAGTTTCTTAGCTATTTTTGTTTTTCTAACAAGTTTCACTACGGCGAATGCCTCCGGTGGCGGTGATGGAGAAAAAGTAAACATTGCAGAAATGATTACCCATCACATATCTGATTCGCACGAGTGGCACTTCTTCGATGGCGCTACGCTGTATCTTCCTGTAATCCTTTATTCATCGGACAGAGGAGTAGAAGTATTCTCTTCATCCAATTTCTACAACGATGCTCATGAAACTGTAGAATACAACGGTTACAAATATGAGCATGGACACATCATTCCGATGGATAGTTCAAGAAGCATTTTGGACTTTTCGATTACTAAAAATGTGGCTTCCTTGTTTATCACAGCTGCATTGATGCTATTTATATTTTTGGCTGTTGCCAAAGGTTATAAGAAAAATGCTAAAACCGGCCCCAGAGGCATACAATCCTTCTTTGAACCAATCATCGTTTTTGTAAGAGATGAAGTGGTAAAGCCAAATATTGGACCTAAATACGAAAGGTTCTTGCCATATATGTTGACATTGTTCTTTTTTATCTGGATCGGCAATATTCTTGGACTTTTACCAGGTGCAGCGAATCTTACTGGAAATGTTGCAGTGACGGCTGTATTGGCAATATTTACTTTTGTATTAGTCAACGTAAACGGGAATAAAGGTTATTGGGGTCATATATTTAACACACCAGGTGTTCCGTGGTGGTTAAAGCCTGTAATGATCCCTGTAGAAGTCATTGGTATTTTTACTAAACCAATTTCTCTGGCGTTAAGGCTTTTTGTAGCGATTACTGCAGGTCACATTGTACTATTAAGTTTGATAGGGTTGACATTCCTGTTTCATTCTGTGACGGTAGGTATTGCGAGTTCATTGGTAGTAACAGTTATCAATTTCATTGAGATATTGGTAGCAACTATTCAGGCTTACGTTTTCACAATGTTTAGTTCGCTTTACATTGGGATGGCAGTAGCAGATCATGATGATCACTAAGAGTTGAATTTATTGTTTAATAATTAATAAATATTTCTATGTTATTTTCTATTTTATTAGATGCTGCAATCGGAGTAATGGGAGCAGGAATCGGTGCTGGACTTGTTGCGATCGGCGCAGGTATTGGTATTGGTAGAATTGGTGGTTCTGCTATGGAAGGTATGGCAAGACAGCCAGAAGCTGCTGGTAGAATCCAGACTGCTATGTTGATTATCGCTGCACTTATTGAGGTAGTTGCGCTTTTCGGTGTGGTTGTTTGTTTCTTGATTGCGACTGCAGGTCCGACTACATAAGAAAGTCTTAAAAGATTGACAGTCAACATTAGGTTGCTGTCGGTCTTTTTCTAATTGAATTAATATAGAAATAAAGAAATTTAAAAGAAGAAACTGATATGGATCTTTTATTACCAGGTGTAGGTTTAATGTTTTGGCAGGTTGTCATCTTCCTCATCGTATTTTTTGTTTTGAGAGCATTAGCGTGGAAGCCTATTATGAGTTCATTGAAGGCAAGAGATGCTATGATTGATGATTCGATCAAGTCCGCTGAGATTGCCAAAGAAGAAGTTGCTCAGTTAAAAGCTGATAACGAATACCTTCTTCAGGAAGCAAGAGCAGAAAGAGATAAAATCGTTAATCAGGCTCTGGCTACTGCCAATCAGATCAAGGAAGAAGCAAAAGCGGAAACTTCTAAAATCTCAGAGAAAATGATTCAGGATGCCAAGCAGACAATCGAAGCAGAGAAGAAAGCTGCTTTGGCAGAGGTTCGAGACCTGGTTGGATCACTTTCAGTGGATATCGCTGAGAAAATATTAAGAGAGAAATTAGGTGATGAGAGTTCTCAAAAGTCACTTGTAGATAAGTTTTTGAAAGACGTTAAAGTCAACTAAACTATGTCGAATAGCAGAGTAGCGAAAAGATATGCCAAGCCTTTGTTGGAGTTGGCAGATGAAAAAGGAAAGCTTGAAGCTGTAAAGCAGGATATGGAAATGTTCGTGTCGCTTTGCGATGAAAACAGAGATCTTGCCAATTTACTGAAAAGCCCAATCATCTCTCACCTGAAGAAGCTTTCAATTCTTGAAGCGATTTTCAAAGGTAAAGTAGATGATCTTACTTATTCCATCTTTGAAATCCTGGTTAGAAAAAACAGAGAATCTGTGCTGGTAGACGTGGGAAGATCATTTTTAGAACTTTACAATCACCTGAAAGGAATTGTAAAAGCTACTGTGACCACAGCAATAGCACTGGAAAAAAATACCGTAGAAGATTTCAAGAAGCTTGTGAAGCAAATTAGCGGTAATGATGTGGAACTAGATCAGTTAGTTGATCCAAACGTAATCGGTGGATTTAAATTGAAAATTGCCGACAAGCAGATTGATGAAACAATTCAGTCGAAGCTAAAAGATTTAAAATTAAAGTTTACTACAAACGCATAAATAAAGCATATTTCGTGGATGGTCACGGAATCATTATAAATAAAAAATTATGGCAGGAGTTAGACCCGATGAGGTATCAGCAATATTAAGGGAACAGCTTTCAAATCAGAAAACTGAGGCCGAACTTGAAGAAGTGGGAACAGTACTACAGGTAGGTGATGGTGTAGCCAGAATCTATGGATTAACGAAAGCTCAGTCAGGTGAATTATTAGTTTTTGAAAATGGTCTGAGAGCAATGGTTCTTAACCTGGAAGAAGACAATGTTGGTGCTGTATTACTTGGAGATTCCAGTGATGTAAGAGAAGGTGATACCGTTAAAAGAACAGGTAACATCGCTTCTATCAAAGTTGGAGACGGCATGTGCGGTAGAGTAGTAGACACGTTAGGTAACGTAATCGATGGTAAAGGTCCATTGGAAGGCGATACTTACGAGATGCCATTAGAAAGAAAAGCTCCTGGTGTTATCTACAGACAGCCTGTAAACGAACCTCTGCAAACTGGTATCAAAGCAATTGATTCCATGATTCCGATCGGAAGAGGACAAAGAGAATTGATTATTGGTGACAGACAGACAGGTAAGACTGCTGTAGCCATTGATACAATCCTTAATCAAAAAGAATTTTATGACAGAGGTGAGCCTGTTTACTGTATCTACGTTGCAGTAGGACAGAAAGCTTCTACTGTTGCTGGTATTGTTGCCGCTCTTGAAAAGGGTGGAGCACTTGATTATACAGTAGTTGTAAGTGCTGCAGCTTCTGATCCTGCTCCTATGCAATTCTTTGCTCCTTTCGCAGGTGCTGCTATCGGGGAGTACTTCAGAGATACAGGAAGACCAGCTTTGGTTGTTTATGATGATTTATCTAAGCAGGCAGTTGCATACAGAGAGGTTTCTCTACTTCTTAGAAGACCTCCGGGACGAGAGGCATATCCTGGTGATGTATTTTATCTTCACTCGAGATTATTGGAAAGAGCTGCGAAGGTAATTGCTGATGACGATATCGCGAAGAATATGAATGACCTTCCTGAGTCTTTAAAAGATAAAGTAAAAGGTGGCGGTTCTTTAACGGCATTGCCAATTATTGAAACGCAAGCTGGTGACGTTTCTGCTTATATTCCTACGAACGTAATTTCTATTACTGACGGACAGATATTCCTTGAAACTAACCTTTTCAACTCAGGTATCAGACCTGCCATTAACGTAGGTATCTCTGTATCAAGGGTAGGTGGATCTGCTCAGATTAAATCAATGAAGAAAGTTTCAGGTACCTTGAAACTGGATCAGGCGCAGTTCCGTGAACTGGAAGCTTTTGCTAAGTTTGGTTCCGACCTGGATGCAGCTACTAAAAGAACTATCGACAGAGGTAGAGTAAACCAGGAAATGTTGAAGCAACCTCAGTTCTCACCGGTAGCGGTAGAAGAGCAGGTAGCGATGATCTACGGTTCTACAAAAGGCTTCTTCGATGCGGTACCAGTATCTAAAGTGAAGCAATTGGAGAATGACTTCATCAGTACTTTGAAGACATCTTACGGTGAAACACTTGAGACGCTTAAAGCTGGTAAATTAACAGACGAGGTTACTTCTACTTTAGAAAAAGTAGCGAAGGAAACTGCTGCTAAATTTGCTTAAAACAAATGGCGGATTGATTCGCCAAATAAAAATATAGCCTGAGATGAGACTCTCAGGCACAACATATTAAATATTTGTTTCTCGATTGAAACAAGACTATTTACTGAAGCGATAGAATGGCTAATTTAAAAGAGGTAAAAAACAGGATTTCATCTGTAATGTCGACACAGCAGATTACGAAGGCTATGAAAATGGTTGCCGCTGCTAAGTTGAAAAGAGCTCAGGATAAGATCACTCAAATGAGACCTTATTCAGAGAGATTGTCCAGAGTAATCCAAAATGTTACTGCAGGTTTAGGAGAAGGTGTTGAAAATCAATATGCAAAAAATAATACTTCAGGAAGAGTATTGCTTGTAGTTGTGACATCTGATAGAGGTTTATGTGGAGGTTTCAATTCCAATATCTTTAAAGCCACGCAAAACTTGATATCCGAAAAGTACAGCGATGAGCTTTCATCAGAGGATTTGTATATTATGCCAATCGGTAGAAAGTCTTATGATTACTTCAAGAAACGTGGTTTCCTGTTGATCGATAAGTACTATGAAATGTTTTCTGATCTCACATTCGACAATGTCAGAACCGCTGCTGAATTCGCGATGGACGAATATGTAGCAGGAAGATTCGATAGAGTTGACATTGTGTACAATCAGTTCAAAAATGTTGCGACTCAGATTGTGAATGCGGAGCAGTTTTTGCCGGTAAACACAGAAACTGAAGAAAATACAGAGGAGAAAGCAGGTAATGCGGTTGATTATATTTTTGAGCCGTCTGAAGAGTTTATTTTCCAGGAAGTGGTGCCCAAGTCTTTAAAGATTCAGTTCTACAAGACGTTGTTAGAATCTAACGCTGCAGAGCATGGCGCACGAATGACTGCAATGGATAAAGCAACAGACAACGCCGGAGAGTTGCTAAAGGAACTTAGACTTACTTACAACAGAACAAGGCAGGCTGCTATTACCAAGGAGATACTTGAAATCGTTGGTGGTGCTGAAGCTCTTGCTGCTGATTGATCTGAGTGGGGCACTCCTGAAATAGTTTAAGTGTCTGTATTTGAGGGGATAATGGTATTAAGAAGATAGATAAAAACCCCGATTA
>JBCBHL010000204.1:0-12978 GCA_038525605.1 Bacteroidota bacterium | reverse complement strand
GAGAGACATGTATTACATTTCTCTCAATCAGCCAACCAGATAAAAACAATGCAGGTATCAAATGGGAGAATTATAAAGAGGCTTTTGACATCTTTCTACCGATGGCTCAAAAACCTACAAAATGGGGTAAGCCAACTCCTATAAATTCCCTACCCTGTGAAGGCATAAATTCGAATAGCAAAGTACTGCGTGTTACGTCGAAAGTCAGCCCAATAATCAATGAGACAGATCAGGCTGTAGGTGGTGTATTAATAGATCGAAATAAAAACCTTGTTCATTATGAGGTCTACATGAACCAGCCAATGTTTGATTATGTAGTGGAAAACGAATTTTATAACGCAGCTGTGCAGGCTGGTAGCAACATCAATTTCCCGGTTAACAGCATGGAGCTAAAAGCTTCATGGAGAATTCTGGACCCGGCAGTAGATGACACCTCCAGATATTATACGTCAAAAGCTATTATATATATCCCCAACGACGCTACAGTTAACGCTGACGATTGTATACCACAATCAGTAAAAGAACGAATGGAGGTATGTTCGGAGAAGTTAGTGGGCCTTGTTGGATTACATATTGTTTACAAAACTCCTTCCAACCCTCACTTTACCTGGATGACATTCGAACAGGTGGATAATGTCGAAAGCACAACAGTAAACGGAAAAACGATCCCCGCATCTCTGCGTAATGAAAGCACCAAAATAGCTTATTGTCCAGACAATAGCAGACAATGTAATTGTCCCGAACAGGAAACGTCTCAAATCACTAGGCAAATTCCCATACCTGAGTGGGTATCAGATGTCAATAAGACTGTGCGAGATTCACTTGCATCAGCAAATTCAGTGTGGACTAACTATCAACTAATAGGCATACAATGGGCACAAGACGATAGCAGGACAGGTAACCCGATATTAACAAATCTGGGTAATACCAGTATGGAAACTTTCAATCAGACCGCCAGCAGTTGCATTGGATGCCATGCCTTTGCAAGATCATCAAACCCTACAATTTATTCAGATTTCAGCTGGGTGATGGGCAGAGCTCAAATTCGACCAATTCAACTACCGGAAGCTAACGGCAAATCGCTGCTTACATATGTGATGCGCGAAAACCCGTATAGCAAATGGGGAACCTGGCCAAATGATCAATGGAACACCTATAATAAAGCAACTCCTGGTGAAAATCCACACGGTGATATGATAAGAATCTATGTAAATGCCAACGCTCTGATCTATTACGATTCTATCTCCCGTATCGGCCAACTACCTGATCAACCGGAATTACCTGTTGGCAGCATTATAGTAAAAGAAAATTACCGAACAAAACCAGGTCAGGTGCCTAAACCCAGCGACCTTGTTGAACTGACCATTATGTATAAAGCAGTTAATGATCAAAAAGATGAATGGTTCTGGATGAAAGCAAGACCTTATGGGCCGATAGATGTCGCTGGATTTAAAATTGGAGGTTGCAGTAGTTGTCATGAAAATTGGAAGGGAAATGGTGATGGAATGCTGAGTTTCAACTTTGGAAAAAGGCCTGTCGTCACGAATGTGCCTTATAAAAAGTCCGATGAATCTTATTCCATTAAAGAAATCAAGAAATTAAAAGAATTCATTGCTCAAAAAGATTAGCAGCTACCACCTGAACAGGGATTTTATCAAAACTAGTGATCTTTGTGCTCATCAATTTTCATAGAATCCCTCCTTTTTAATTTTTAGCAATGCGATATTGATCGTACAACGCAATCGCTGCATATGTTTAGTCCTTCATTTTGTCGATCAAGAAAGCTAAGGATCAGATCGAAATCAAAATACAATGGCAATCTTTTATTAACTCAGAAAAGAAATTTTTAAATCAAATTATTTCCATTATCTTCACATAAAAAGGAATATTCAATCATTACAGATAAATTTTAATCAACACTCCTAGGAATACCGTTCTTACTACGCCTTCTTTAGTGCAAGAATCTTAGATTGATTAAAGCTTATATTTTTTGATAAAGAGCCAATGTTTTTGTTAGTAACAGGTTCTTTCAATTGTACGTAACCATTTGTTAGAAAATGATAAAACTAAATATACTGGTTGTTTTCATATTGATGAGTCAGGTATCGACCTGTCAGCATAAAAACTCAGATCAAAAGAAAAACCCTGTTTCCGGAAAATGGATAGTTTCAGCATACAGAAGTAACGAGCTAAAGCATGAACCCAGTTATAAGCAGCGTATCCAGATTAATTTCGAGAGCGACAGTACTTTTAGTGGTACTACGGAAGTAAATAAATTTTATGGAAAATTTAAAGTCTTAGACTCGGTAAAATTAGAATTTAAAATTACCGATAGAACGGAAGTATATGGCAGGGTTTGGGAAAATGTATTTCTTAAAATACACTCTCAACCTAACTCTAACGTCTATAATTACAATATCGAAAAAGATAAACTTACATTAAGTATAAAAAAATCCAACCTTGAAATACATCTAAAGAAATTATAAATAAACTCAATTAATATCCACTTCAAACTAAAATAAAATCATGAAAGTTAGTGCTTTTACATTACTATTTTGCTTGTTCAGTATTCAGCTGTTTTCACAGGTTAACGTACAAAAATCATCAGTTTTTCAGTCTCCTGTATCTGTAAAAAGTCAAAAATCAGGGTATGCTATAGAGAGAAAAACACTGGTTAAACCAAACGTTTCCAGGTTATTAGATGAAGATAAACTTAAGCGGGAAAAGGGAGGAACTCCTCTAAGGTTTGGCTACAAGATACAGGCTAATTATGACTTAAATAATTCAGGTAAATGGACTGTTCTGGAGAATGGAGATAAAATTTGGTTATTAGCCATTCATTCCGAAGGCGCTAAATCAATTAATCTGTTATATGACAAATTTTGGATTCCCAAAGGTGGAAGACTTTATATATATGACAGAGATCAGTCATATGTAACTGGGCCGCTGAAAGAAGGAAGTAATGTTGGCTCATTTGAAAATCCTGTTGGGTTCGCCTCTAGTATTATAGCTGGCGATGAGCTAATTCTAGAGTACTATGAGCCAAAAGACCAAAGCGGGAAGGGAGTCATTTCTATTTCTGACGTTGTTTATGGTTATAAAAACCTGAGAAGTCTGACAGGAAGAAACTATCAAAAAACAGAAGACGAAGGAGCGCCAGGTAATTCTGGCTCCTGCCAAGTTGATGTAAATTGTAGTGAAGGAAACAAATGGCGAAGAGAAAAAAGAAGTGTTGTCAGGTTAATAGTAGATGGAATCAGCTTATGTACAGGTAGTTTAATTAACAATACAAATAATGATGGTGATCCATTGCTATTGACTGCCGACCATTGTATTAGAAACAGAGGATTTGATGCAGTAACCAATCCTTCTTTATCGAATTTAGTGATTTGGTGGGATTATGAAGATGAAGGCTGTAAAACAAATCAGGTAGGAACTCCCTACGCATCGGTAGGAGCAACTGTCCTGGCCAATAATGAAGATTCCGACTTTGCACTGCTAAGGCTTTCAATAAACCCTGCAACGTTCACCGATTTTCCCATCGATACCTACTTTGCTGGCTGGGATAGAACGAATAGTCAACCTCCTGGCGGAGTGGGCATACACCACCCTGCTGGTGATGTAAAGAAAATAGCTACTGTAAAAGGTACTCCTGTGACTACTGCAGTATTGACTGGAAGAATAGCCAGTAACTTTTGGATTAATGAATGGGAGCAAACTGACAATGGGCATAGTGTTACAGAAGGGGGATCATCAGGTTCACCTTTGTTCAACGGTAATCATCATATAATTGGTCAACTATTGGGAGGAGGAGGTGCTGACTGTGCTTCTCCAACCACTGAAAATTCAAAATATGGAAAAATCTGGGCTTCCTGGAACATAGATCCGAATAATAAAAAAAGACGATTAAAAGACTGGTTAGATCCGAAAAACACCAATGTCACCAAAATGGATGGACTTGATATATGCCCTTTTCAAAGTACTTTTACCGCTTCCGTCGATGTCCCTGAAAAAGAGGCTCAATATCCTGAGGCGACCTCCACCGTTATCGCAAATCATGAGATCAACAATAAAGCAGCTTCATTTTACTCAAGTGGAAATCAGGTTATATTTAATCCCGGGTTTCATGCCAAGCCGGGAAGTGAAATCATTGCTAAAACCTACGATAAATGCTTAAAAATCCCTGCAGTCATCGGAGTACTTTCTCCGAAAAGCTCGGATGTACTAACTGCAGGAAATTCAACAAATATCAACTGGATAACAAGTAGAAAATTGATCAATACTAACGTAAAAATTGAAGTCTTTGATGGTATGACATGGTCGACAATAGTTGCTTCCACACCAAATGATGGAATGGAATCTATTCAAGTCCCTTTCCCCAATACGAATTTTGTAAATAATGCGGAGATTCGTATTACACTATTAGAAGATTCAAATGTTACAGGCACTTCGGATCCATTCAAAATCAATGTACCTGACAGAATTACTGTTACAAATCCAACGTCCACCTCAGACTGGCCTTCCGGAAGCTCTCAAGTACTCAGATGGACAACAAGGGCGATCCCCGCTACAGATCATATTAAAATACAAATTGATGATGGAACCACTTTCTCTACCTTGGTTAATTCAACTTTGAATGATGGAAATGCCAGCATTACAATACCCAATATTCCGTTGACAACAAATGATGCGATATTTAAACTCACCTGGGTAGAAAACAATACCATTTTTACGTTAAGTGATAATTTCACAATTTCCGTACCTAAGACTTTTGCTTTTACAAATCCGGTGTCAAGTACTGTCTGGTCTAAAGGTAGCTCTCAGACCATTAGTTGGACTTCCAGCGGAATATCGCCTTCAGACAATGTTAAGCTAGAGTTTTTCAATGGTTCAACTTGGTCAGTATTAAAAAACTCCACAAATAATGATGGTTCTTTTGTAATTAATGTACCAAATGTGTCTTCTACTATAAATAATGCGAAGATTAGAATAACTCATCGAAAATCTGGTTTTACACATACAAGTGATAATTTTACTGTTTCTTCAGTTAACAGATCTTTCAGTTTCATTGAACCAACATCTCAAACCAATTGGATCTCCGGAGAAAACCAAACCATTTCATGGTCCTCAACCGGTATACCCTCGACCGACAATATCAAGATTGAATTCTTTGATGGCTCTTCTTGGTTAAGCCTAAATAATTCCACTAAAAATGATGGCTCGCAAGCAATAAGTGTTCCCGTTCTCAGCTCTGAAGTTGCTAATGCAAAAATCCGGCTTACGCATTTAGGCAGTGGGTATTCTCAAGAAAGTAGTAATTTTTCAGTAATTGTGCAGCAAATATTAACGATCACCTCACCACAAAGCTCAACAGTATGGAGTAAAGGAGGAAATAGAACAATTACTTGGACATCTGTAGGAATTCCATCTTCCAGTCGAGTAAAGGTTGAATATTTTAATGGAATCAATTGGAACACACTCTCAACCTCAACCCCTAATGATGGTTCATTCTCCTTTAGTCCAACTATCACAACTCCTAACAACAATAGTCATGAGGTAAAAATCACCTTAACTACAAATACTGCAATCTTTGACCTTGTCAATTTCGCCGTCACTGACTTTTGTTCCGGTTCGGGGGGAGTTTTAAGTCCTACTTATTCAGTCAAATCAATTACAGATGGTAGCGGGTCAAGTGACTATCTAAACAATATGAATTGTACCTGGACAATTCCTAAACCTGCTAACCCTAATCACTATTTAATTGTCGATGTTGATATCGATGGTTTTGAATATGTGGAAGGTGAGAACTGTTTTGTAGATAATGACTACTTAACAACATCAGCTGGATCATTATTTAATAGGTGTTTTGGCGGATTAAGTGTTAATCCAATCAACCCTGATGATCAATTCATAGCTTCATTTCAGGGATTAGATGTTAACGTTACATGGCGCTCTAATTCAACTGTTGTAGGACCAGGATGGTCACTCAAATATTATTATTCTCCAACGCCCGCATCAAGTGGGAGAACATCCACAGAAACTGAAGTCATCAGGCCTGAAAGTCATTTTGTTACAGAAAAAGAATTTAAGGTCTACCCAAACCCTGTCAGTTCAATTCTTAAAATCGATTCGCCTTTTGAAAAAACGCTTGTAAAAGTTTTTGACATATCAGGAAAAGAAGTGTTTTGTTCTGAACTAGATGATACCAATGAAATAGATTTATCAGAATTGCGTAATGGTGTTTATTGGATAAACTTAAATGAAAGCATCAATAAGAAAATAATCGTTCTTCATTAATCCTGAAGAATTTAGATTCTTTTCACAAGAAAGTAAGTATTTAACGAGTAAGTCATATCTAGAAATATGACTTACTTTCTTCTTCGCAAAAGAGTTCTGGTGTTGTTTAATTTTATTGAGTCGTAAAAGGTAGCTTGCAACTTCTCTGAATCCTACCGTAGGCCTATTAACAAAATCAAAAAAAGTACAATTTTATCAGACTAATCTTCCTTTTTAATCCTTAGCAATTCGATATTGATAGTACATCGCAATCGCTGCAATGGTAAGCCCAAGGAATTCTCTGGTTTCTTCAATGTACTTTTTATCGTAAACCATCTCTCCAAAGATCTCTGACTTATCATCAGTCATTAACCATTCCCATACACCGCCTATGAAGAAAAAAGAGGCAATTACAATTACAATATGTATCGAAAGGTTGATGTATTTCCACGAATAATTAAAAGCTCTTGCAAGGCATACTATAGCAACAATCGAATAACAGATTACCCATAACAATGGGTCAGGGTCATTTAGCTGAAAATAAGCAAAAACTCCAAATAACAAAAAAAGGATAAAACTGATTACTCTTTTTAACATATCCGTTCAATTTTAGAATTCCACCCTGTAAGTAAGCATTGGAATAATTCCCAATTGATTGTTTGTCTGAACTATGCCAACTACACTATCAAATCCTTCCGAGGCAAAATTTTCATAGTTAGAGGCATTTTGCAAATCAAAAGACAGCGTTCGTGTGTATTGCTCTTTCTGAACTCTCCAGGCAAATCTCAAGTCCAAGCGAAAGTAATCAGGATTTTTCGTATCGAATGTAACACTTCCATCCAGAATATCAACTCCGGACAGATTTGTTAAAGGGACGTTCAATGCATTTCTTCTAAAACCACCCTGGTAAATCACCCTCGCATTCATACTCAAACTTCTCTGCTTATCCTTTCTTGATTTGAGTTGAATTTCTTTACCTATCGTGGAATTGAATGCATAGCCTCCATCCCACCGACTATTGAATCGATTATCATTTTCGTCTTCGAAAGTCGATTTGTAATAAGTAGCACCTAGTAGGTAATACCATTTGTCAACCAGTCTTTTTTCAATAGAAACATCAATTCCTCTGACAAAAGCGTCTTTTTGATCTTCAAAGTCAAATAGTACAAATTCGTTATCAAGATTGAAAGCAGAAACATTTCCTGCATCAAGACCGAAAGCATTATCGGCTCTCCCATTTGCGAATGGTATGTCATAATAATGATCATAAAAGGCTTCTGCATTGAAGTTAAAATCTCCTAACCTCGTTAAGAAGCCCAATTGAAACTTTCCAGCTTTGTTTAATGCTAATTCAGGATTCGGGGAATTTGATCTACCCGAAAAAACATAGGAATAACGGGTAATATACGACTGCACCTGGCTATACAAACCTCCTCGGGCATAAATCGAAGACTGTCCTTTACCTAAATACCTTTCCAGATAAATCCGTGGCTCGATAATGAATTCGTCGCTTTGATTGAAATTAGTAAAATTAATGCCACCCTCTAACTTGAGCCTTTGACCGATCAAGCCTTCGTAGTTCACAAAAGGCTGTATCAGCCACTCGTTTTCTTCAGCGATGATC
The DNA here is from genome assembly GCA_038525605.1 of Bacteroidota bacterium. Taxonomy (GTDB): domain Bacteria; phylum Bacteroidota; class Bacteroidia; order Cytophagales; family Cyclobacteriaceae; genus JANSWY01. The sequence goes on along the minus strand of JBCBHL010000204.1, from coordinate 5,078 downwards.
GGTGCAACCGAACCTGGGATAATTCCTGATCCTGAGAGCGAGGAAATTTTAAAATTATATCTTACTGCATTGTATCCCGCTTTTAGAAAAGAATTCTGTCTAAATCCGTAACTGATCAAACTTCGGAAGCTGAATTTATTTTCATTAAAGGTTTCCTCAAATACTCCCGATACAGGAACAGGTCCTATAAAGTTGACAATTTGATTTCTATCGGAGTGGTTCAAAGAATAGATCAATGCATTTTCCACGGAAAATCTATCACTGATACGCTGAATATTTTTGAATCCAACGGCCAACATTCTGCCTGTATATTCAATATCTGACAGGTCTTTTTCCTCCTCGGCCTCAGCAAATTCTTCTACTCCCGTAAAAGTATTGTTACTGGTTCCGCCTAAACCAAAAACCTTCGTCTCGCCACTTCTATTGGGGAATGTCAGGTTAAATGATAAGTCCTGAAAGCTGATTTCCTCTCCTCCAAAATCTACTCCGGCAGCAGCAAGAATACCTGTAAATGAGTATCTGTAGTTCACCAGATAACTGGCTTTTCCGTTCTTGGAAAAGGGGCCTTCTGTGGACAAGTCAATCCCCAGCAAACTTGCTTGTAGTGTGTGATAGCTTTTGGTGCCATTTCCATTTCTAAGGTTCATGTCAAAAATGGCACCAAGTGCGTTTCCTCTGTCTGCATTAAAACCTCCGTAAAGCACTTTGGAATCACTCAACATCTGGGCACTAAGAATATTGACTCCTCCACCATTTTGCGTAGGCCTGTCAGAGAATGTACCAGCATTGGTTAAGTGATTGGGACTGGCAATCTCAAGACCTTCCAACCGCCACTGATTCCAGGAAGGACTTGTTCCTCTCACAGAAACATTGTTATTCTGATCATTGGTACTGCTAACTGCCGGTAATGAAACACTCAACCTTACCGGATCGTAAAACGTTGCAGCATACCGCTGAACCTGCTCGGCACTAATATCTCTGGATGCCAGCTTAACTGGCAAAGCTCGGGCAGTAACATTGGCATCAGCCATTGTGACTGCAGACTTTTCGAGATCTATATGAAGGACCACCTCTTTTCCGGCAGTCACTAAAATCTCTTCCAGCACTTTTGACTGATATCCTAAATAAGAAATTTCTATTCGATGATAACCCAAAGGCAGAGATATGGAGTATTCTCCCTTTTGATCGGAAACTGCGCCTTCATTGCTTCCGGCAACTCTGATTAAAGCTCCCGGTAAAACCTCACCTGAGAGAGATTCTTTGACAACACCTCTAACTTGTTGAGTTAGCTGCTGTGCCTTCAGGTTATGATGATGTACAAAAAAAAGAGATGAAAAAAATAGTATCAAACAATAATGGTATCTTTTCATCTCTCTCTTCTTCGTATTTGATTGATTAATGTGGTATTTGCTCAAACTTTACTGATGCTTCGCCCTTGAATGCTTTTCTGGGTTTCAAATTCAATGTCTGGAACATTTGTTGATCTTCGTTTACTTCCGGATTCGGAGTTGTAAGAAGTTTGTCCCCTGCAAATATCGAATTAGCGCCAGCCATGAAGCATAAGGCCTGCTCTTCCACACTCATTCTAACTCTACCAGCAGATAGCCTCACCATCGCTTTAGGCATTAAAATTCGAGCGGTTGCTATCATCCTGATCATCTCCCACACTGAAACTCTTGGTTGTTCAGCAAGTGGCGTTCCTTCTACCGGAACCAAAGCATTGACAGGCACTGACTCAGGGTGCTCAGGTAAGTTGACAAGTGTTTGTAACATTCCTATCCTATCCTGGTCTCCCTCTCCCATACCAATGATACCACCACTACATACTGAGATATTTGCTTTTCGCACATTCTCTAAAGTATCGAGTCTGTCATCATAAGTTCTGGTGGAGATGATTTCATCGTAATGCTCTTCACTGGTATCAAGATTATGATTGTAGGCATATAAACCTGCATTTTTGAGCTTTTCAGCCTGTTCTTCCGTTAACATCCCCAAGGTACAGCAAACTTCAAGCCCCATGCCGTTGACTCCTTTTACCATATCGAGCACTTTATCAAAATCTCTGTTGTCTCGCACTTCTCTCCATGCAGCACCCATGCAAAAACGTGTACTTCCACTTTCTTTAGCATTTCTGGCAGCTCTGAGAACCTGTTCAACTGGCATCAACTTGTGTACTTTTACATCGGTATGATATCTGGCTGCTTGCGGACAATAGGCGCAATCTTCGGGACATCCCCCTGTCTTAACGGATAAAAGTGTACAAACCTGTACTTCCGAAGGATCATTATACTCTCTGTGAACGGTGGCTGCTTTGTAAATAAGCTCCATTACAGGCATATTGTAAATCTCGCCAATTTCTTCTCTCGTCCAGTTATTTCTAATTTCCATAAAGTTTCAAAAAGTTCGAATGCTAAGATATAAGACTATCCACAAAATTCATTCGTTGTGATCAGTTAATTTCAATCTCATAGGGTAGTCTGGCCTGAATACCCTGATAATTTTGAAGGTTTTTCAACTTCTTAATAAATGGTGCCAACTCGCCATACTGTTCGTCTGCTATTTTTTCCCTGACATTATCTTTTGTATTTCCCAAAAATTTATCAAGCAACATTTCCTGCTGAGGATAATATCTAACTGCATATTGATCATCTAAAAGTCCTGCTTTATCTGCAGCCAATGCAATTGCCTCGTCAAGTCCTCCAAATTCATCAATTAATCCGTTTTCCAGTGCCTGACTGCCTGTCCATACTCTCCCGCTGGCAAGCTCCTCAATAGCTTCTACCGTCACCCCTCTCCCATCGGCAGCCTTGGTGAGAAAAGTTTCATAACCTTTGTCTACGCCTTGTTGAATAATCGCCCTTTCCTCAGGTCGCAGGGTCCTGGTCACAGTCATGATATCAGAATACTCTCCAGTGTTCACCACATCGTGCGTGATCCCTAGTTTGTCTTCCAACATATCACTGAGGTTAAACATCATTCCAAATATGCCGATGGAACCTGTAATCGTATTGGGTCTGGCCAGAATAGCATCACAAGGCATTGAAATAAAATAACCACCAGAAGCAGCCACATCGCCCATTGAAGCAATTATTGGCTTTTCTTCCTTCGTTAGCATGATTTCTCTCCAGATAATATCTGAAGCGGTAAGACTGCCACCCGGGGAATTCACCCGTAACACAATAGCTTTGATCTGATCATTTTTTCTGGCCTTTCTGATTTCTTTGGCAAATCTGTCTCCTGCGATATTACCTGAGCCACCCCCCATCACAATATCTCCTTCCGCTACGATTACAGCAATTTTATCACTCCCTGCCACACTGAACCTTGAGCCCACATTCCTGTAGTAGTCTGTTCCTGAAATGTAATTTACCTTACGATCTTCCAACAATCCCATTTCGGAGCGAACCAAAGCTTTCACTTCATCTTCATAGGCAAGTCTCTTTACCAAACCGTGGTTTACAGCATCTTCCGGTAATCTCACCAGCATTTTATCTGATATTTCTCTGATTTCCTCTTGAGTTTTTGAAACTGAACCAGCAATGTCTTTTGTGTATACATCATAAATAGAATTGAGCAGAGCTTCGGTCTGATACCTGTTTTCGTCACTCATATCTTTCCTAATGTAGGGTTCCACAAAACTCTTATATTTCCCTACTCTAAATATTTCTGGCTCCACACCCAGTTTTTCAAAGGCTCCTTTGTAAAAAGTAAGATTTGCGCTGAGTCCATTCAGTTCCAGAGAACCTTCGGGATTCAAAAACAATGAATCTGCCACAGAAGCCAGGTAAAAGTCAGCTTCGGTCATGTAAGTACCGTATGCGTAAATGAACTTACCTGTTTCTTTAAATGCTTTCAAGGCATCCCGAATTTCAGATAAAGAAGAAGACCCGCCCTGAATAAAATTGCTTTCGAGATAAATTCCTCTGATTCTTTTATCGTCTTTGGCAGCAGCCAATACATCCAGTGTATTCATTAGCCCTATAGGTTTAGGACCATCATTCAACAAAAGATCCTGTAATGGATCATCTGCAACACGTTCCTGTATGACACCAGACATGTGCAGATACAATACTGAATTGGATTTGACAGTTGGGATTTCATCGCCTGAAGAGGCTAATGCCACCAACATGATCATGCCGAAAAAGAACAAGATCACTGAGAAGATCGTTAAGCCCAAAATTGTTGCTAAAAGATTTCTTAGAAATGCCATAGTTTGATTGATATCTTTACGTATTAATTCACAAACTTAAATAGTTTGAGCTATAAAGATATTTTTTAACAGATTTGTTTTCACATAAAAACATGAAAGGGGTTTATTTATTATTAGGTAGCAATCTTGGTGACAAAAGGAATCAGCTATCTATTGCCCGAAATCACCTAAAAGAATATTTCAAAATAGAGAAATGTTCAGGACTCTATCAGTCCGATGCATGGGGAATCGAAGATCAGCCTGCCTTCCTCAATCAGGTATTAAAGGGAAGCTGTGAACTGGCGCCGAACAAATTATTGGCTAAAGTGCTGGAAATAGAAAAAATGATGGGCAGGGAACGAAAAGTGAAATGGGGAGAGCGGTTGATCGACATTGACATTCTGTATTTTGGAAATCAATTCATTGACATGAAAGCTTTACAAATCCCACATCCTTACATCCATAAAAGAAGATTTACACTTCAGCCTCTGGCAGATATTTCTCCCGGCCTGATCCACCCGGTTTTCAATAAAACCCAGGCACAATTGCTGGAATCCTGTGAAGATTCCCTGAAAGTTCATTTAATCTCCTAAATTAGCGGCAGTTTAAAGCACATGGAATTTCAGGAAATAATTTTATTAATTCTGGTGGGAGCCGCTGCTGGGTTCATAAATACAATAGCGGGAGGTGGTTCATTATTGACAGTTCCTTTTTTGATCGAACTGGGACTTTTACCCACTGTTGCCAATGCTACTAACAGAGTAGCGATCGTCATTCAGAATATTTTTGCAATTACCGGATTTAGAAGCAAAGGGGTATCTTCTTTTTCTTACTCTATCTGGCTGGGTATCAGTGCCGCAATAGGTGCTTTTTTTGGTGCTAAAATAGC
>JBCBHL010000203.1:0-12983 GCA_038525605.1 Bacteroidota bacterium | reverse complement strand
CTTCCGAAAGCGGATGCAAAGATAAAAGAATATTTAAACCATTTCCTAAACTAATACGCAAATAAATCTGAAATTTCTTCTCCTACTACCCCAACTACCTGTCTGTCAACTAATAACAAAATGAAAAAGTTTTTATTAAGTAGATTCTTAATACCTCGAATGTGCTTCCTGGACAATAATCCATGAAAAAAACGCCCAATTTTACTATTCTTTAGATACCTCGCTATGAAAAACCATACACCCATCCCTAGTCCGGATGGAACGGATACCCCACAGGACGACATAGGAGGACGAGGAGTATGAGTGATAGCCGGGACAAACTCTACCATGAAATGCCGTAAGCCGCACTCCCATAAAACAAAATAACCCTGAATCGTCGGGTACTATCGACAATTCAGGGTTTACTAATGTCTAATGTTTCGGTAACTCTTTATAACAATGCCTTCGCCTGCTCTTTTGTGAGTCGCGGACCGAATTGCGTCACTACCTGTGCTGATGCCGCAGATGCCAAATCGCCTGCTGCCTGTCTTGACAAACCGTTCGTAATTCCATACATGTAAGCGCCTGCAAAGCAATCTCCTGCGCCATTGGTATCGATAGCTTCTACTTCATGTGGCGCAATTGCAATTTCTGCTCCTTCGTAGTAGACTGTCGCACCTTCTTCACTTTTCGTTATCACAAATTCTTTAGCCACCTCCTTGAGTTTGGCAACAGCTTCGGTAAGATTATCTGTTCCGGTGGATAGAAATGCCTCTTCGATGTTGCAGAACAACAGGTCGATCCCAAGTGCCGTGACTTCTTCCATTTGTGACTTGAAAAATTTGACCATACTTGGATCAGAAAATGTCAATGCTACTTTCGTATCATTAGCCTTTGCCAGTTTTACTGCTTCTTTCATCGCTACAATACCAGTTTCTGAGGTTACCAAATATCCTTCTATGTAAACATATTCAGCATCTGCAATCACCTTTTCATCGAGTTCTTCTACAGAAAAATTGCTCGTAATCCCAAGGAATGTGTTCATCGTTCTGGCTGCATCGGGTGTGGTCATCACCAGGCACTTTCCTGTAATCCCGTCTGGCAGGGTTTCTTCGGATAGATTGGAATCAACTCCATTTCTTTTCAAATCACTCAAAAAGAACTTACCCATCGCGTCATCTGCTACTTTGCAGGCGTAGTAACTACTTCCTCCAAACTGACTAACACCAATAATGGTATTTGCGGCAGACCCTCCGCATTGCTTTCCACAATTATTAAGGTCAATAGCCGTGGTTAATACATTTTGTTTTTCCTCATCAACCAATGTCATGATGCTTTTCTCAATCGCATGTTCGCTGAGGAAATCATCTGTGACTTCTGTAACAATATCTACCAGGGCATTGCCTATCCCATATACATTGTATTTTCTACTCATTTCTACTCCAGTATTTTTTGCGCTAAATTAGGATAATCTGTGATGATTCCATCTATCTGCCAATCAATAAGTTGTTTCATATCAGTGGTATCGTTGACAGTCCACGGTGTAACGACAATACTTTTCTGATGTAGGGTGTCAATCGATTCCTTTGACAGCATTTTATAATAAGGGCTGTAAACATCGGGATTGAAGCCCAACTCTTTCAGGTTTGCCGCTATTCCATCACTGTTTTCTATCAGTGCCACCAGCCTCACTTCCGGGTACTTTAGATTGAAATATTTCAAGACCCTGAAATCGAAGGACTGGACGGTTACCTGATCGATTTTCATGTTTTCTTTGATGAAATTATATACCAGATCTGAAAAGTCTTCGGGTGACGGTGTGAAAACGCTATCAAGTTTCGGATGGCTTTTTATTTCGATGTTGTACTGAATTTCGGGTCGACTTTGTTCTTTCAACGTTATGGAGACTTCTTTGATGACCTCTGATAGCAATGGCTTTGCAACTTTCATCTTTTGCTGTTCCGGAAACCTGGGGTTGCCTCTGAAACCACAATCGAAAGTACTGATTTGCTCATAAGTAAGCTGGAAGATGGAGATCTTTTTTTCCTCGCTGAGCTGGTTGTCCAGTGAATCTGAACAGATGACCGGGTTAAACCACGGCTCGTGCGAAACTACCAATTGCCAATCTTTGGTTACTGCCAGGTCCAATTCTAATGTAGTGACTTTGCTGTATTCCAGTGCTTTCATAAAAGCAGGAATTGTATTTTCGGGCATCAGGCCTCTGGCGCCTCTATGTCCCTGCAGATCGATATTGATTTCCTTCTTTTCTTTCTCAACCGGCTGGCAACTGAAAACTGACAGAGTGATGAGTACAACTATTAAATATTTCATTTTATAAGGATTAGTTTTACGAAAGCAGTTTTACTCTTGTGAAGATATAATTTAAATCATCGGTATTGATCACCATCCTATAATAATCGGAATTTCCCTGTTGCTGCGGCTCATTTTCATTGTTTTTGAGGTACTTTTTACTGATTTTTTTATCGAACCAATGCACAAGTGATATTTTACCGCTTTCTATTTCAAGGCAGGTCATTCCTCTTTTTCCTATTACCGTACCGGAATTGAACAGGCAGGGCAAATTCAGTTCTGTATTGTAAACAAAACCGTTGTCTCTTCCTTCTTCATATTGCTTGCTTGCCTTTTTGAGACTTTGCTTTAATACTTTGATGGCTTCTTTCAGGCCTTCTTTTTTAGTCTCTGCATATTCCCGACACAATTGCTCGATTTTGAATCTGATGCGGTCTTTTTTATGCATGGATTCGAAAAGGGGTCTGTGTGTATGACCGATCACAGAAATAATCTTTTTGAATGCAGCATAATGGTAGGCTATTTTTTCAATTTTGAATTGCTTTCTGCTATCATGAGAAACGGAGTAGTTTTTGATACCGAGCGGGTTTGCAAAATATTTCAGTGTAAAGCCTACTATTTGATTATGTCGCTGATACTTTTTTGAAGCCTGATGTCCGTGGAAAACAAACATCTCTCCTTCTTCGAAAATCAATTTGATAGCTTCATCCACTGGATGTATTAATTCCTCTGGATTCATTACCGACAATTTCAGGTCGTGATTTCCAATTGTTTTATAGAGTCTGCCTCCAAATTGTGAGAAAAGGCTGACCACCGAATCCCAGGCATTGTGAATTTTGCTCATCGAAAACCGTTGAAGTTCTTCGACATCACCATTTAAAATCAAGTGGTAATTCTTTTGGAGATAGTAGTTTTTCAATATGTAGGAAAACATCTCCGCATTGGTCTTGAAATCATCGTTACTGCTACCATCTCCCATATGCAAGTCGCTAAAAATGACAATTTTGTCTTCTTTTGCTACTTCAATGGGTCTGGCATTGACAAACAGTTTGTCTAATTGCTCGTAGATGAATTTTCCTTTGACCTTCAATTTTCTGATAATTTCAATCGGAAAATTGATTATTTGATCGCAGTATCACAAATTAATTAATTGTTAAGTGGTATTTCTGAACGGGTGCAACCACCTTCAAGCATATTCTTTACATGCAAATATCATTTGTCGGTATTGGCTAGTCTGCTGCCAGAAAGGCGGCTCCAAATACCCCGGCACTGTCACCAAGTTTTGGTTTAAGGAAAACGGTATCCACCCTGGGATTGAAAACATGTTCTTTCACAGCTTCTACCCCTTTGGTATACAACAGGTCAATATTTCCAACACCTCCCCCCAATACGATTACATCAGGATCAAGGATATTGATGACATTGGCAATTCCTTTTCCGAAGAATTTAATCAACCGCTCGATTGTAGCGGTAGAATTTGGATGTCCGCCGGAAAGGTGTTCGGCATAAATCTGTTTGAGCTTTTTGTCTTCCCCATACTGCTCTTTGTGATATCGCTCCAGGTTTTTCCCTGAAATGACAGTTTCCACACAACCCACTTTACCACAATAGCATTCACCTCCTGATTCGTCCAGAAAGTTATGTCCCCATTCTCCTGCTATTCCCTGCCTGCCACCCCAGGCTTTTCCATTCAAAACAATACCTCCTCCAACACCGGTGCCCATAATGACTCCAAAAACCATCTGAGCATCGGGCATTTTTTCTTGTACAATTCCTACTCTTGCCTCAGCCAGCGCAAAGCAATTGGCATCATTGGCCATTACAACGGGAATTCCAAGCTTTTGTACCAGGTCCTGCTCAAATGGCTGCCCATTCAAAACGGTCGTATTGGAGTTTTTCAAAGTATTGGTAATGGGGTCAATGGTTCCAGGAGTTCCTATCCCGATTTTTTCAGGTCTGTGCCCAACTTCTTCGGAGATCTCGTCGATCAATAGTGCTATTCTATTGAGAATATGCTGATAGCCTTCCGATGCTTGAGTATCCAATCTCTTGCGACATAAAACATCTATACCTGCCCCGTCTTTGAGCACTACTCCTTCAATCTTAGTACCGCCCAGGTCAATTCCCCAAATCGCCATCTATTAGAATTTAAATATGATGCTTTGCCACGGCTCTAATCCTATCTGATCGCCATGTACTGAAACTTCGTCATAATTATTGATCGCTACATTCAAAGAATCAGCATTTTTAAATTGATAGCTCACAGGCTGATCGGAGAAATTGAGTGTTATCAAAAAGCTTCCCTCCTCATCAGTTCTCCGATAAATAAATAACTCTTTATGATCTGGCTCGATCATTTCAAAATTCCCATATACAAGCGTGGTATTGTCTTTTCTGAACTGAATCATTTTTCTGTAATAATTCAGAATTGAACGGGAATCTTCCTGTTGTGATGCCACGTTGATTTCTCTGTAATTTGGGTTCACTTTGATCCAAGGATCTCCTTCTGTAAAACCTCCATTACTATCTTCAGTCCATTGCACTGGTGTCCGTACGTTATCTCTTCCTTGATAGTGGACTGCTTTTAAGAAATCATTGATATCTCTCCCGTTCTCTACCACCTCTTGACGATAAGCATTGATCGTTTCTACATCCCTGTAATCATCAATGCTATTGAAGGCTACATTCGTCATTCCCAACTCATCTCCCTGGTAAATGTAGGTGGTTCCTCTCAGTGATAACAGCATGGTCGCAAGCAGTTTAGCAGACTGCTCTCTATATACTCCATCGTTTCCAAACCGGGAGACGATTCTTGGAAAATCGTGATTTCCAAGAAAAATGCTGCCCCATCCTTTGTCTTTCAACAGGTTATCCCATTTGGCAAATATATTTTTGAAATGTACAAAATCGAATGGTACAACATCGAACTTACCACCTGGTCCATGATCGATGAACATGTGATCAAAATGAAAAACCATATCGAGTTCTTTTCGATCAACGTCAACATAATCGAGACCATTGTCAAGAGAAATTCCCGGACCTTCACCCACAGTCATCATATCGTATTTACTCATCACTTCCTGATTCATCTCTTTCAGGTAATCATGAATTCTAGGGCCATTGGCATACGTATTTTTAATAGTATCATTGAAATTTTCATAGGGTGAATCGTCATAATTTCTTTTCGAAATTACTGAAATCACATCCATTCTAAAGCCATCGATCCCTTTGTCCAGCCAATACTTCATCACTTTGTAGACCTCTTCTCTTACTTTTGGGTTTTCCCAATTGAGATCCGGTTGTTTTTTTGTAAACAGGTGTAGGTAGTACTGATCTGTTAACTCATCTTTTTTCCAGGCGCTTCCACTGAAGAAAGACATCCAGTTATTGGGGCCATGACCATTTTCGCCATCTTTCCAAATGTAAAAATCTCTTTTATCATTGGTTTTATCTTTCCTGGATTCGAGAAACCAGCTATGTTCATCTGAGGTATGATTAGCCACCAAATCCATGACAAGCCTCAATTTTCTTTTCTTCATTTCCGAGAGCAGTTCATCGAAATCATCCATCGTCCCGAATTCGTCCATAATTCCGTAATAATCGCTAATATCATAGCCATTATCATCATTTGGAGATTTATAAACCGGACAAAGCCAGATGATATCAACTCCCAGGCTTTTAATGTAATCCAGCTTTTCAATAATACCTTTTATATCTCCTACTCCATCATTGTTGGAATCGTAAAAGCTTCTCGGATATATCTGATATACGATCCCTTCTTTCCACCAAACTTTACTCATACTCTATACTATTGTTTATTTAAACTGACTGGCTATTTCTAATCCTTTATTCAAATAATAATTTTCACTTTCGATTCTTTCATCGGACCAGTTGAATACATTGGTCATCTTATCCAATACCGGCTGTTTTAATTTTTCAATCGATTTGATATTGAAATACAATCGACCTGTTCTCCTTTCGAAAAAATCCATGACTGACTGCACCGATTCATGACGGATTGTAAATTCCAGTTCTGCCAGTGCAAGTTTCACCTCAATGTCATCGTTTTGCAGGCTATCCATTATTTTAAGGACTTCTTCGGTCTGCTTTCCGTAATTACCAACCAGGTAGACAGCGTAAAATTCTGCTAATCCCAGTTTTACAATCCTTTCTCTTACTTCCTGCTCATATTTAAACACCTCATCAGCATCCTTGAACGGACCTCCGGTGAGAGGTATTTTATCGGTATTGCAATCGGGCAGATCTTTATCACTGTCCCGATCGATTCTCTTGGCCAATTTATCAATAATCCTTTCGGCCATTTTTCGATAACCTGTCAGCTTACCACCAGCTATCGATAACAATCCTGTCTCAGATTCGAAAATTTCATCTTTTCTGGATAGTTCGGAAGCTGATTTTCCTTCTTCTTCTATCAGTGGTCGCAATCCGGCCCAACTGGACTCCACATCATTAATTGTCAGATCTACTGACGGAAAAGCTCCGTTGGCGCCATCCAAAAGATATTCAACATCAACTTTATCCGTTCTCACGTCGTTGAGATCGCCATTGTAATCCGTGTCGGTGGTGCCCAAATAAGTTACTCTTTCACGAGGAATAGCGAACAACATCCTTCCATCAGGTACATCGAAATAAATCGACTGCTGAACCGGAAATTTCTCACGAGGAATCACAATATGAACACCTTTTGTTGGGTGTAGTCTCTTACCCTGGAAAGATTGATTTTTTTTCCTGATGTTGTCCACCCACGGGCCTGCCGCACTTATTACGTACTTAGATTTTATCTCTCCTTCAGTACCGGTTAGATGGTCTTTCCAGGTAATTCCTGATACCATTCCGTCCGTATACAGAAAATCAGTCGCTTCAGCATAATTGAGTACATCAGCATTGTAAGTCGTAGCTGTTTTCAGAACTTCCAAGGTAAGTCTGGCATCATCTGTCCTGTACTCGGCATACAGTCCTCCACCTTCAAGCACTCCCTCGTCAAGTAATGGCTCATGAGACAATGCCTCTTTTTTGGATAGCATTACTCTTTGATCTTCGCGTTCAACTCCTGCCAGTACATCGTAAACCATCAACCCCAGAGAAGTCATGATCTTGCCATATGTGCCATCTTTGATCAAAGGCAACAGCATTTTTTCCGCTTTTACGAGATGCGGTGCCAGCCTGTGTACGGTAGCTCTTTCTTTTCCCACTTCTCTCACCAGCGCTATTTCAAACTGCTTGAGGTACCTCAAACCACCGTGAATCAATTTGGTCGACTTACTACTGGTACCGGACGCGAAATCACTTTTCTCCACCAGTGCTACTTTCAATCCTCTGGATGCTGCATCAAGTGCAATTCCGGCACCTGTGATCCCTCCTCCTATGATTATTAAATCATAAACCTCGGAAGACATTTTTTTGATAACGTCTCCTCTGTCCAATGCTGATAATGTTGACATTCTTTAGTTTTTTAACCAGTTAAGTGTTCTGTTTACAGCTTTTTTCCAACCTGCATACAATTTTTCTACTTGCTCTGCAGACTGCTCTGCGTTGAATTCTTTATCCACAGGATTTTTACCTGTTAATTCACCTTTAGTCCAGAAGCCTGTCGCCAGTCCTGCCAGATAGGCAGCTCCCAACGCAGTAGACTCGATGATCTGTGGTCTTTGCACGGTAGTCTGCAGCACATCTGCCTGAAACTGCATCAGGTAATCATTGGCGCATGCTCCACCATCGACGCGTAAATGCTTTAATTTTGTTCCAGAATCTTCTTTCATTGCCAAAAGCACATCTTTGGTCTGATAGGCAATCGATTCGAGGGTGGCCTTTACCAACTCATTTTTACCAGTATCTCTTGTCAGTCCGAAGATCGCGCCACGAGAATGCATATCCCAGTAGGGTGCGCCAAGTCCAGCAAAAGCAGGCACCACAAACACACCTTCTTCATCCCGAGCATCTAATGCCAATTGTTCGGATTCAGCTGCATTTCCAATGATTTGCAAACCATCTCTCAACCACTGAATAGCAGCGCCTGCAATGAAAATGCTTCCTTCCAGTGCATAATTGAGTTCACCTTCCGGGCCGCAGCATAGGGTTGTTAACAACCCGTTCTTTGAAAATTGTGCGGATTCTCCGGTGTTCATCAACATAAAACAACCAGTGCCGTAGGTGTTTTTGGCCATTCCGGGAGAAACACAATTTTGACCAAACAATGCAGCTTGTTGGTCTCCGGCAATTCCTGCAATTGGGATTTCCACACCATCGATCGATGTTTTGCCAAACAGACCGGAGGACTGTTGTACCTCAGGCAACATATTTTTTGGAATATTCATGAGATCCAATATTTCCGAATCCCATGCTAATTCGTTAATGTTATAAATTAATGTTCTGGATGCATTTGTATAATCTGTGACGTGATTCTCTCCATTGGTCAATTTCCAAACGAGCCATGTATCAATAGTTCCGAACAGTAAATCACCAGCTTCAGCCTTTTCACGCGCCCCATCGACATTTTCCAGTATCCACTTTATCTTGGTTCCTGAGAAATAGGAGTCGATGACCAGTCCGGTTTTTTGATTGAACTTTTCTGAAAGGCCTTTTGCCTTTAGCTCGTCACAGATTCCTGAGGTTCTTTTATCCTGCCAGACGATAGCATTGTACACTGGCTGACCTGTATTTTTATCCCAAATTACGGCGGTTTCCCTTTGATTGGTGATCCCAATGGCTTCTATTTGATCGGCCTTGATTTTATGATCACTAATCACCTGATGCATCATTTTTTCCTGCGTATTCCAGATTTCCAATGCATCATGTTCAACCCATCCAGGTTTAGGGAATATTTGTGTAAATTCTTCCTGGCTTACAGCAACAATTGCTCCCTCTTTATTAAAGAGTATGGCACGGCTACTGGTTGTCCCCTGGTCGAGTGCTAAGATATATTTTTCAGACATGAGTTTTTGCTATTAGAAGTAAAGTAAAATGAGAATTACAATAATCACCAAAGCTATTCCCTGATACCTGTAATTTTTATAAAAAGGTGCCTTTTTTAATGCCTCAGTCTCCACTGCATATTCTGCCTTAGACCAGACAACCCCTTCCAGCACTTGTGCAGATTTATCCGGTTCGGAAATGATCGATCCAATAACTATGGCTATAGCGGTGATGGCAAAGTGCAAAGTGGCAGTGTAGAGAAAGTGCGGCATCCACTCTTTTCCTTCCAATCCAACATCAGCCATAATGACGAATATAGTCACCAGCGATCCCACAATTATTCCGGCATAAGCACCTTTGGTAGTCGCGCCTTTCCAGAAAAGGCCCATGACAAATAATGCTACGATTGGCGGACAGAACCATGAAAGTGCTATCTGCAAGTAATCCCATAGTTTGTCAAAACTTCCGATTTGTGGCGCCCAGGCTGTTGCAATGATCATCACGATAATAGTGACCCATCGTCCAACTTTCATTAGTTCTTTGTCGGACTTATCCGGCTTGACTTTCTTCACAAAGTCCATCGTTACTAAAGTAGAAATCGAATTCAATCCCGAATCTATACTGGACATCAATGCGGCGATGAAACCAGCGAGGACTATTCCTAATATTCCTGTCGGCAATAAGTCGAAAAGCATCGTTGGATATAATGCGTCTAGGTCTGTTACATTAGGATACAATACTCTGGCAAAAGCTCCCGGAAAGATCATAATAAATAATATCGAGAGCTTCAGAAACCCTGCGAACATAGATCCCCATTGTCCCTGGATTACATTTTTCGCGGCAAGGGTTCTTTGTGTAATATACTGATTGGTACCCCAAAAATAGAATCCGATAATTAAGACACCAAACAAGCCGGGCCAGGGGAGACCGGGGTCTTCCGTACTTTTGACGATATTAAAATGAGAAGGGTCAGTAATTTTCATCACTTCTTCGAACCCTCCGGATTTATCCCAGGCAAACCAGGTGATGATGATACTTCCGAAGATCAGAATAACAGCCTGAATTGCGTCTGTATAAACTACTGCACTTAATCCACCTGATACCGTATAGAGACCGGCAATAATGGCCAAAACTCCCACAATTCCCCATAGCGGATATTCGGGAAATATTAATTGCACTGCTTTTCCTCCAGCGTATAGAGTTGCTGACACATCAACGATCACATTTAGCACAATAGCGATAAATGAGGCATAGCCTCTGGTAAAATAATCAAAACGCCTTTCAAGAAATTCCGGTACGGTGTAGACTTTATTTTTAAGGTAAAAAGGCAGAAAGAATATCGCGAAGATGATCAAAACGAAGACTGCCATCCATTCATAACTGAATACAGAAAAACCATCCTGGTAACCACTTCCCGTCAATCCTACCAGAGAATTACTGGACATATTTGAGGCAAAAAGCGAAAAACCAATCAGTGGCCAGGTAAGATTTCTACCAGCAAGGAAGTAATCTTCTGTGCCTTTATGTTTCGAGCCAAAATACAGCCCCAGCAATACAACGAAAATCAAATAAAATACAACAATACCCAGATCCAGGGTACCTACGGAAAACTCTTGCATATTCTTTACTAGTATGGTATAAAAATCATGAAGTTTCACCAGGATAAACCCTTATGAACTCACCATTTCTGAATTTCTAAACCATGATATTACTAAGAAAATTTTAAATTTTCATGCGTTTTAAGACTTGCTTTTGCAAGAATTGAAATGAAAACGATTTCTTTTCAATATTCTGAAATTAGTAATCGGAAAAAGCTTTGGAAAGTCCAAGGTAAACACCGTTTGTCCAGCCAAATCCGTCCTGCGTTGGGTATTCTCCTCCGCCGGCCTGAAGGGTACTATCGGACACATTATACTTTTCCATCATTTTACCAGTATTTCTGTAGACTTTCTCGTTGACTACCATCCATCTGGTAGTTACCTCTGAGGCAAGGTCATTTAATTCATAGTTTTGCAAACCTCTGATAGCAATCCACTGCAATGGTGCCCATCCGTTTGGAGCATCCCACTGCTGTCCCGAATCATTGGTTGTGGTCACTAACCCTTGAGGTTTGAGTAATTTTTCAATCATCACGTTTGATTGAGCTAAAGCCTGACTGAGAGAACAAATTTTGAAATAAAGCGGAAATGCTCCTGCTAAAGTAACCTTCGGACTGTAAGAGTTTTCAACAAAATTGTAATCGGTGAAGAACTGCTTTTCTTCATCCCAGCAATATCGCAATATCGCTTCTTTTCTATTTTCTGCCAGATCCCTGTAGTTAGAAGCTTTATCCAAATCACCGGAAATCTCATTGAGTATAGCAAGTGTTGTTTCCATGTGATAAAGCAAACAATTGAGGTCTACCGGAATTAAATCAGTAGTAGCAATTGATTCAAACTTTGACTCATCGGCAAACCACCGTGTACTGAAATCCCAACCTGATTCTGCTGCTGATCTCAGGTTGCGATACAGTTTCTTCTTATCAGAAACTTTTTCTGCTAATTCTACATCTTCCCGGTAAGACTCCGGTCTTGGTTCGTCGGAATTATCCCAGTAGCGGTTCAATATCACACCTTCTTCCAGTAGAACAGTGTGTTTTACAGCGCTATTGTCTGTGGCCAGCTCATCTTTACCATCCATCCAAAACTGATATTCTTTTTCAAGTTGATTTAAATAAGGAAGTCCCCTTTCATCGCCAAACCTCTTCATCTGTAATGCAATGATGGAAGAGAAAAATGGCGGTTGCGATCTAGATAGGTAATAGGATCTGTTTCCATTAGGTATGAACCCTACTTCATCAATCAGGTGAGCAAAATTATTAGTCATACTATTGACCATATCCCATCTGTCAGAAGCTGCCAGTCCAATGATCGTAAAATAGCTGTCCCAATAGTAAATTTCACGAAACCTTCCTCCTGGCACAACATACGGTTCCGGTAAGGCCAACAAAGATGAAATCGTGGTAGAATCATCAGGATCACGGGATAGATAATCCCAGTGGTTGATTAAGTGAGTAGTCAAATCTTCACTGTTATCAATGGTCTTACCGCTACTTTGTTCTGTCGGAACATCAAAGTTTCTGAAAACAAACTGCTTTAAATTGAAATCCTTTTGCCCTTTTACTTTCTGATATTCATCGACGATAGCTTGTGGCGATGATTTAGGATTGGAGTCAACAAAGGTTTTTGAATCTTCGAAAATCCCACTCATCTGAATGTCAACAAACAACTCTCCCAGGTCATCCTGTGGTATGTATAAATCTTTTACCTCTTTTTTAGTGACGACAGCTTCTTCCTTCTTTGGGGATTCACAACTAAAAATTGTAAGAATTATCAGTACAACGATTAGGTTTCGCATTATTTCAAAGTTTTAGTTAGCATATTTTCATTGACAAATCTCCCTACTTTCTTCCCTTGATCAACGCCATTGGCAATAGCCGGCATGTAGTGAATACCGCCATAAAGTCTGCTAATGGCAGCTTCATCTGAGGCATTGAAGAACGAGGTGAAGTCTCTGGGTTTCAGTCCATACTCTACCTCTGTGGAATCTGTATAAATGAAACTATCTCCATATAATTCGGTAAGTGTAGTAGCTGCCGAAGTAGAAATTACGCTATGGCCGGAAGTATATTCCGGGAAAGGTGGGGTTTGCAGCAGAGGGACCCAATTTTCATCAACGTGTTTATTGATCAAAGTCTCCGGCCGGATTAAGATACTTCTCCA
>JBCBHL010000202.1:0-13079 GCA_038525605.1 Bacteroidota bacterium | reverse complement strand
ATCCAATCTTCATTCAGTTGCTTGAATGCAGCATGATGTTGCGGCAGATAATCAACGATTTCTATATTCGAAGATTCCCTGATTTTCTTTTGCTCCACAACTCGTTTTAAAAGTGATTTCTCGTTCAATAAATACTCAAACTCTTGCAGAGCTAACCAAATGTTATGCTTTGTCTGGTCTAAAATATCTTTTACGGCACTTTCTACATCAGCATATTGATCCTGGATTTTAGAGGTAATAATCAATCCTTTTTCAGTCAATGAAATATTGTTTTTCCGTCCATCTATCTCGTCTTTTTGTTCGACCACCAATTTAGCTTTAGACATTTCTCTCACAATTTTGATAATAGAGGGATGAGATTGCCCTACTTCATTGGCAATTGTTGTAATGGATACTCCGGTATTTTGATTGGACAGAAAATAAAAAACGGGGAACCATTTTGGCTTCAGCTCAACATCATAAAGTTGATAGATTTGTTGGGCATCTTCAGTAAGTGTATTGCTTAATGCTCTTAACCTACTTCCTAATGCCATTTCTCCTATTTCATCAAAATTCATATTATAGTTATTATTTACGTAACTAGTTACAAATATAATGAAATAACCTTTTCTGAGTGTAGATATCAGCTCTTTTTTGCTTCCAGTTTATAAGATCACCCGATTCCTTAGTCTTTTGATAACTTATCTACAAACTCTCGTTTTTACAATGTCTCAATTTTAAAGTAAATTTGATAAGCTTGTAAGTAACATGATCACTTTGTCTATGTAGTTCATTTTGATCCTACTTTTAAAACTCCACTATACATTTAGAAAACAAATTATGAATTCATAATTATGAATGAGTGCGTTTTAAAGCATATAGATCAGACAGGCTTGACACCCGTGATAATGCTGATGCGATTACCTTTAACCTAAACCTATTTACCTATGAAAACAGCTCTGACCCTGCTTTTGTCATTGATAACACCAGTGATCTTAGCACAGCAATTGAATCCTGATCATTTCAAAAACCTCGATTTTCGATTCATCGGACCGGAGGGTAACCGTGCAATCGCCATTGCCGGTGAGCCTGGTAATCCGATGGTCAGCTACATTGGTGCAGCTTCGGGTGGCCTTTGGAAAACAACAGATGGCGGTGTGCAATGGAATCCCATTACTGATTCACTAAATGTATCTTCCGTTGGTTCTGTAGCGCTTGCCCCTTCCGATCCTCAGCAGGTCTGGATGGGAACAGGAGAAACTTTCGTCATCAGGCCGGCACATGCAATGGGTGACGGAATCTACAAATCTACTGATGCTGGCAAAACCTGGGAAAGAAAGGGGCTGGAAAAAACAGGTCGTATCGGTCGGGTAGTTGTACATCCATCTGACCCTGATATCGTCTATGCCGCGGCTTTAGGCCATACCTATGGACCTCAGCAAGATCGCGGTGTGTACCGAACAAAAGATGGTGGAAAATCCTGGGAGCAAGTGCTCTTCGTTGACGAAGGAACAGGGGCTGCAGACATAACCATCGACCCTTCTAATCCCAGTATCCTTTATGCCGCGATGTGGTCTATTCATATCAATACATGGGGACTCAACAGTGGTGGTCCCGGAGGAGGAATTTACAAATCAACAGATGGTGGCGATACCTGGCAACCGCTGACCAAAAACGGGCTTCCAGGAGGTGAAAAACGACCAGTCGGTAAAACAGCAGTAGCACTTTGTCATTCGCAACCCAATGTGGTTTACGCACTTTTTGAGATCAACAGTCCCGAGCTTTGGCGTTCCGATGACCGTGGGGAAACCTGGAAACTGATGAGTCAGGATCATACAATGAATGAAAGGGCTCCCTACTATACCCGAATCACAGTAGCACCGGATAATCCTGAAGAAATTTACTTTCTAAGCGTTCGCTTTTCAAAATCGGAAGATGGCGGCAAAACATTGATGAAAAACCCTCCTCGCGGTGGTGGTGACAATCACGACATGTGGATAGATCCACAAAACCCCGATCGCTTACTGGTTGCCCATGATGGCTGTGCCAGTATGAGCCTCAACAGAGGAAAATCATTCAGCAGAGTAGTATTGCCGATTGCCCAGATGTACCACGTATCAGTGGATGATCAGGTGCCTTATCATGTGTATGGCAACAGGCAGGATGGCTGGTCTTATCGCGGACCGAGCAACAGTTTGCAAGGTTACATTCCAGTAGGATTGTGGCATGGTGTAGGTGGTTGTGAAAGTGGTTTTGCCAAACCGGATCCTAATGACAATACCATTGTTTGGTCAGGATGCTATGATGGTGGACTCGAACGCTACGATTTGAAAACAGGATATGCCAGAGAGGTGCGCGTTTGGCCTGAGGCCGGATATGGCTGGAAACCGGCAGATATGAAATACCGCTGGCATTGGAATTTCCCGCTGAGCTTTTCGACATCTGTGAAACACAGGGTTTATGTGGGCAGTCAGTTTGTGCATCAGTCGGATGATGGAGGTCAAAGCTGGCAGATCATCAGCCCGGACTTAACACTCGACCTGAAAGATCACCAACAAAATTCCGGTGGAGTGGCCATCGACAACCTGATGACCTTTGACGGTGCAACGCTTTTTGCCATTGAAGAATCACCTATTGAACCGGGACTTATCTGGACCGGAAGTAATGATGGACAGGTACAACTAACCAGAGATGCCGGGAAAACCTGGACGAATCTTACCGCCAACATTCCTGATTTACCGAAATGGGGAACAATTGCCAATATCCACCCGTCCAAATATC
The DNA here is from genome assembly GCA_038525605.1 of Bacteroidota bacterium. Lineage (GTDB taxonomy): Bacteria > Bacteroidota > Bacteroidia > Cytophagales > Cyclobacteriaceae > JANSWY01. Next base: position 10,319 of record JBCBHL010000202.1, on the reverse strand, counting down.
AGAAAGGGACGGCTTACATCTCTGTTGATCTGCACCAAATGGGCGATTTCGGCACTTATTTGTACAAAACCACAGACTATGAAAAAACCTGGCAATCGATTGTTGGGAATATCCCTCAGAGCGTCCATAGCTTCGCCCACGTGATCATAGAAGATCCAAAGAAAAAAGGCATGCTCTATCTGGGCGTTGACAATGGCATCTACATCAGTCATGATGACGGTAAAAACTGGATGCAGCTTAGAAATAATCTGCCACCTGCTCCTATCTATTGGCTTACGGTACAGGAAAGGTTCGATGATTTAGTAGTGGGCACTTATGGCAGAGGATATTACATCCTTGACGACATTGGGGCACTGAGGCAATTTGAAAGCAAAAAACCTGACGAGGTTCAGGTATTTGATATCAGAAACTCATATCGATTCAGCACAAAAGAAAGTATCAAAACGGATGGTGGCAGCTTCAGTGCCGGACAAAATCCTGCTTATGGAGCCCCAATCAATTATTATTTACCTGAAAAAGCAGATACTGTTACTGTCAAAATTTTGGATGAAAACGATGAAGTTATCCGTACGATGAGTGGGACTAACAAAGCAGGTGTGAATCGAATCATGTGGGATTTGAGATATGAGCCTACTTATAAGCCTCGCCTGAGAACAATACCTCCCGGCAGACCTTGGGTGCAGCTCAACGGAGAAGGCTGGAGACCTTTGGTAACCTGGGATCTGGACCTGTGGCGTGGACAGTTTGGGCCGAGAGTAGTCCCCGGAAAATACAAAGCAGTGGTAGTCGTGGACGACAAAGAATACAGCAGAGAACTGACTGTTTTAAAAGACCCCATTTCCGATGGCAAGCTCGCGGATATCAAAGAGCAGGTGGCACTGTCGCTGGAACTGAGAGATGCCATGAACTTGGTCGTCACATTGATCAATAAAGTAGAAGTCATCAGGTCGGAGTTAGGCGTTCTAAAATCCGAATTGAAGAAAAAGTCCGATGTTCGGGAAGCCGACAGACTTCAGGGAGTAGCCACTAAAATTGCAGGCAATCTGTACGACATTCATTTAACAGGAGCCCGCGAAGATGCCTTCAGGTCACCGATGAAACTGTACGGTCGATTGAGTGCGCTGGCAAGCGATTTAAGTGCCAGCGGTATTGATTTCAAACCTACAGATCAGCAAAGCGCGGTATACAACGTACTCAATAAACGACTGATGACCTCCAGGAATGATTTTGATGAGTTGGTCAAAAAGGACATTGAAGCTTTCAATAAACGATTGAATGCCTTAGATATGAAAATCAGCCTGGAGAAGAAAATGAAAGAAGGGGAGTGAAAAAAGAGTTTCCAGCTTTCAATCTTAGGCAAACTTACAATGCATACATATTTTGGTGTTTAGTGCTGATGATCATTATAACGACCGTACCTGCATTACTGACAGAGAATTTAGTAGTTGCTGGATTTTTGGGGGCGTTCGGAACAATTTTTACGATGTTGATTTTGGACCTTTGGAGATCAAAAATTCTTGTTGATTCTTTCGGAATACATCGAAAATCTGCTCTTTTCCCAAAGAAAATCGCCTGGTCAGAAATTAAAAGTGTCGGTGTATATCAACAGATTAGCAAATACAGCTCTATTCAAATATATCCTGAAAATGCTGAACAGGAAACTTTCGATACAATTTTCATTGCCGTTTCCAGACTCCCTGACTATGATCCCAATTCCTTTCGGAAAAGTGCTGCTATGAGAGTTCATTACTATGAGGAACTGTACCATATCATTTTGAAGCAATTGAATAAGGATTATCCCTAATCGGGCGACAATTCAATTTTTAGAAAAAGTTGATATCGAAATTTGTATATTGTAATGATCGATTGAATAAAACCGAAATAGATAGCGATGTGGAAATATTAAAAACTGCCGAACAATGGGCAAAAGACGAAGTTTTCTCATCGAAGTTTTTCATGCTGTTTGGGTTTATGTTTGTCATGGCAACTATTGGGTTTTGGAATCTGGGAAAAACCGATGTGGCCAAAGCTTTTATCTACCCTACCTTAGTGGCAGGTATCTTGTTAATAATTATTGGAGCCGGATTGTTCTACACAAATAAAACCAGATTGTCGACTTTCGAATCTGCTTATCAGGAAAACTCCTCCGCTTTTGTAAAATCAGAGATCAGCCGGGCAGAAAAAACCGTAAAGGAATACAAAACCATTGTTTTCAAAGCTATTCCGGTCATCATCGTGTTGGCAGCTTTAATGATCGCTTTTATTGATATTCCAGTTTGGAGAGTCATTGCAATCACTACGATCGCACTGATGGTATGCATCATATTTGTTGATAGTGATGCGCTCAGTAGAATGGAAGCTTATCACACTTACCTGATCTCAAATACCTAGCTTCATTAGCGGAAACAACCCAGAAAGACCATTCGAAATTTTTTGGCGTCACTTTAAAGAGTGTTTCAAATAGACATTATCACGTTAAGTTTTGTATTGATAAATTTTCGATGCTGCAACTGTCAAACTTTGTCATTTTAAAAAATTATGAATTCATAATCACTGTTGTCCGGGAAAACTTTTTCGAAAAATCAATGTAGCAGGCTATGCGGAAAAGAGCTATGGATTTTAGGCTTAAATTCTAAGAGCAGGAGGGCTGGGTGGTTCGCCACTGCGACTGCCAAAAATCCCGGATGAGGCGATATTTTTGGCTGAGTTTTTTGCCGGGATGCATTTCGTTTTTGTGTCAAAGACAAAAATGAACAAACCAAATAAACACAGCCTGGCTCAATTTTGAAGAGGCTTACTTTTCTGAACACTCAATAAATCAGCTTTAAAATGATCTAACACTAGTTTTTTCAGAAGTTTGAATTTTAACCGGACACTAATGATTCATAATGATAAATTAAATTTCAACTAATAATTCAATTGAAAATATGCATAACAAATCTGTTGTGATAACCTTTAATACCCTTTTGAGTTCCTCTTTTTTTCGCTAATTTGATACTGGTTTAATTGACAGCACTAAAACTATGTAAATATGAAAAGGTGTGCCTGGGTAGAAGATACTTTTGAAGAATACATTGCTTATCACGATCAGGAGTGGGGTGTGCCTGTTCACGATGATCGAAAGCATTTTGAATCTCTCACACTTGAAAGTGCCCAATCGGGCCTCAGCTGGGCAACCATTCTCAAAAAAAGAGCAGGATACCGAGAGGCCTTTGCCGGATTTGATTTTGAAAAAGTCGCTTCATATGATCAGCAAAAGTATGAAGAGTTGCTGCTCAACCCAGGAATTATCCGAAACAAACTGAAGATATCTGCGACAATCAACAACGCTCAGAAATTCATTGAAGTAATTGAAGAATTTGGCTCATTTGACAACTACATCTGGCGTTTTGTTGATGGCGAACCCATCGTCAACCAGTGGGTCGATCACCGGGATGCTCCCAGTAAATCTGCCTTGTCCTATCAGGTCAGTAAAGACCTTAAAAAACGCGGGTTCAAATTTGTGGGTAGTACTACCATCTATTCGCAGTTGGAAGCCTCGGGCCTGATGAACAACCACACGGTCAATTGCTTCAGGTATCAGGAGATAATCGATAGCTATTGATACCGACTCAGAAAGTCAGTCCTCCGGAAAGTTAAGTACCAGCTCTTTTTTAGGGATCGTCAGTATTGTTACTCCCTGCGATCCTGTGGTATCACTCAGTGGAATACAATAATAAAAAAGCTTATTGGTACTGGCCTGTACCCCTTTTGAAACGTCCAGGCCAGATTCATTGGCATATCTGTAAACGTCTACAATGCTATTGACAATCGAATCCTGCACTGTATCATTCCACCGGATGGTATCAAATGTTAGCTGATAAGTAGTCATCATTTTGGAGCGCTCCTCGATAGAACTTTCAGTTGCCAGTCCCCCAACCCGCTCTGCTTCCATCAGAACTTCGCTATCGGTAAATCTTCTGATTTCCCTACTTTTCATTTCCTTTTTGATAGCTTCTCTGTCAATTTTCTGGTTGGTATTGCAGGCAAACAGCAGTGCGCCAACCACAAAAAATATCGCAAATTGTTTCAAGAGCATAGATTTGATTTTAATGATACTACCTGCTGACAAAAATACAGCATAACGCTACTAATTGGAAATATCGCAGACCTTCGTCTTGAAATTGAATGAGCCATTGATAGATATTTCAAGGAATCGATGTAATTTTACACACTGTACTTATCACGATAGATTTCATTTTGATAGACTTTGATTCTGAATTAAAAGCCGATCAATGGGCGGTCATTCAAAATCAACTGCGCTTATCAATGTTTCGTGATAACCTTTATTAAAGTAAAAAGAATGATTGATAAACTAGAAGCCATAAAGCACAGGTTCGAAGAAGTAGGTCAGCTGATCGTGCAACCTGATGCAATGGCCGATATGAACAACTTTTCCAAGTTGAACAAAGAATATAAAGACCTGGATAAAATCGTCAAAAAATATGACGAGTACAGTGCCGTACTGTCAAACATCGAAGGGTCGAAGGAAATCCTCAATAATGAAAAAGACCCTGAGTTCCGGGAGATGGCTAAAATGGAACTGGAAGAGCTGGAGCCAAAACGGGATGAGCTGGAAGAAGAATTGAAGCTCATGCTGATTCCGCAGGACCCTAATGACAGTAAAAACATCATATTGGAAGTGAGAGCAGGTACTGGTGGAGATGAGGCTGGTATTTTTGTAGGTGATCTTTTCAGAATGTATAAGCTGTTTTCTGAAAAGCAAAAGTGGTCTTTTGATGTGGTCAATGCTACGGAAGGTTCTTCCGGTGGTTACAAAGAAATAGTCGTTTCGGTAACAGGCGAGGACGTATATGGAAAGTTAAAGTTCGAATCCGGTGTTCACAGGGTACAGCGTGTACCGGCTACCGAATCGCAGGGAAGAGTACATACCTCTGCGGCAACCGTTGCGGTATTGCCTGAAGCGGAAGAAGTGGATGTTGAGTTGAATATGGGAGATATCAGAAAAGATACTTTCCGTGCTTCCGGTGCGGGTGGTCAGCATATTAACAAAACGGAATCTGCCGTCCGATTGACACACGCACCATCAGGGTTGGTAGTAGAATGTCAGGATGGCCGATCGCAGCATGCCAATTACGACAAGGCACTCAAAGTGCTTAGGTCAAGGCTTTATGAAATAGAATTGAAAAAGCACAATGATGCTATCTCGTCTCAGCGAAAGTCAATGGTGGGTAGCGGTGACCGATCCGATAAAATCCGAACTTATAACTATCCGCAGGGAAGGGTAACCGATCATAGAATCAACTATTCCGTGCACAACCTGCCGACGGTAATGGATGGGGAAATCAGTGGTTTTATAGAGCAGCTGAGAATTGCTGAAAATACGGAGAAACTCAAAGCAGGTGAAACGACGTAATTGTATTGCTCAATGTGGCAATTATTGATGAATAGCAGCGTTAACATCGAACAGCGATTAAAGGTAAGGTTATCAAAATGTATGGTGATCCATATTGATTTGAAACAGCAGGCTTTTTAGGCATTCCCGATGTTTCACTAAATTTATAAATGTCACATGGCCCGGGCTACAAAGCACAGTTTTCAATTCATAATTAAACATGACTGTAGAAATGCAATTTAAAATATCGAAAATTGATCGATCCATAACCAGATTTGATCATGTCTAATATAATTCAATTGAAAAACTGGTCATTTATAGGAGTTACGCTACTGCTGGGAATCATGATCTATTCCTGCGAAAGAATAGAGGAAGAGATTACCACAGATCAGAGTGCCCGGTTGAGTTTTTCTACAGATACTGTACTTTTTGATACCGTTTTATCCTCCGTTGGCAGTATTACGCAAAGGTTGAGGATATACAATCCCAACGACAGAGCAGTCGAATTATCGGATCTGAGGCTGGGAACAGGTGACGATTCTCCATATACAATCACAGTAAATGGCGAAATCGGGAAGCAGTTTGAAAACACCGTGATACTGGGACAGGACAGCCTGCTGGTTTTGGTAGAAGTATTGATAGACCCACAAAATGAAGCTACACCGTTTTTAGTGAAAGACTCACTGGTAGTAGAAAGCAATGGTAATTTTTCAGATGTGAAACTGGTCGCATATGGTCAGGACGCTATATTTATCGATAATGGAATCTTTACCTGCGATGCGGTGCTGACTGCAGGTCGACCTTATGTGATCAGAAATGCTGCCCTGGTCGATACGCTTTGTACGCTCACAGTAGAAGCGGGTACCAGGATCCTGATGGATAATGACGCCATTCTGGCAGTCAAAGGGAAACTTCTAATTGAGGGGGATACTGCAAATCCCGTTGTGATCAGAAATACACGGTTAGATCTCCGTTTCAGTGAAGTACCCGGCCAGTGGAATGGTATTTTTTTTCTGGATGGCAGTAATGGCAACAAAATTAATCATGCACAAATCAGCAATGGACAGATTGGACTTAGCTCCGGAAACCCTGAAAATACAGCCATCATTGATCTGGAGGTGAGAAACACCCTGATACAGAATATGTCTTTTGCAGGCATTTTTTCTGTTAATTCTGATATAATTGCCGTTAACAACATCCTCAACAATTGCGGCACCTACATGGTTGCCAATTTTGGTGGTGGTGACTATGCTTATCTGCACAACACTTTTATCAACTTACCCAACGATTTTATCAGAGATGAGCCTTCCATTCAGATTTCTGACTTTTTGCCCGTTTCGCAAACAGAGGTCATTGTCAACGATCTTTCCGTAGAAGCGATTAACAACATTATCTGGGGAGGTCAGGATGAAGAGCTTTTGGTAGCCTTGCAGGTCGGAGGTGAAATCGACATTAGAAACAATGTGATCAGGTCTGAGACCGATTGGCTCGGAACAGATAATTTTGTAAGTATAGAAAGAAACTTTCCCGGTTTTGAAGATATTAGCAGGAGGGATTACAGAATCGATTCGCTGGGATTCTCCAGAGATAAAGGAATTGATGTAGGTGTCGCTTTCGATTTTCTTGAAATAATGAGAGATGCTAATCCTGATCTTGGTGCGCTGGAAAGAGTAGACCCTGAATAATGAAGGCGATCCAAAAAGAAATAACCCTAAGACCTTACAGAAGAGGATTTCACCTAATTACTGATGAAATCCTCAATCTGGTTCCTGAAATTCGGGATATTCAAACCGGTACTCTCCAGGTATTTATCAAGCATACCTCAGCCTCACTGACCATCAATGAAAATGCCGACCCGACCGTCAGAACAGATTTCGAATCATGGTTCAACGACACAGTGCCAGAAGATTTTCCTGATTTTATCCACACTTATGAAGGTCCGGACGATATGCCTGCACATATTAAAAGCTCACTATTAGGAGCCAGCGTCAATATGCCGATTACTAATGGCAGGCCAAACCTAGGTATCTGGCAGGGAATCTATTTGTGTGAGCACCGTGACAGAGGAGGTAGCAGGAAATTAGTGGTTACCGCAATGGGTCTTTAGCAATTAAAGGTTATCACGACAGATTTGTTATGACTATTTTCAATTGAAGTATTCGTTAAATTTTTGAAATTTAATTTATAATTATGAATCATTAGTGTCCGGTTAAAATATATTTCACTGTAAAAACTACCCTATTTCTATTTAATGCGACACTTTAGATGTATTCGCAAAAGTAAGCCCCCTTCGACCTTAAGTTTGTTCATTTTTGTCTTGGACACAAAAACGAACCAAAAAACTCAAGCCAAAAAAATCACCTCAGCCGGGTTTTTTGGCAGGCCAGCCCGCCTTTGCGCAGATTTTAAACCTAAAAACTATAGCTCATTTCCGAAGCACCAAATCAGAGCTGTTTCGACACAGATTTTCCCCGACAACAGTGATTATGAATTCATAATTTCTTAAAATTACAAAGTTTGCCAGTCACAACATCGAAAATTTATCAATACAAAACCTAATGTGATAATGTCTATTTCAGTTTAGGAAATTTTCTCGCTTAGCTCGATATTTAATCAAACCAGCTTGTTGGCATAGGCATATTTAATAAGCCCCACCAGGTTAGTGGAACCCGTTTTTTTAAGGATATTCTTTCGGTGAGTTTCTACAGTTCTTTCACTGATGAACAGTATCTCTGCAATTTGTTTGGTGCTGAATTCTTTAGCGATTAGTTTCAATATTTCCTCTTCTCTGGGCGTCAGTAAGGTATTTTTCTGATCATTATCTATGCCCTGAATCAGGATTTCTGAAATATCCTCACTGAGGAATTTTTTACCGCGGGTTACCTTGTCAAGGGCATCTTTAATGCTCTGATGTGTATCGTTTTTCAGCACGTAACCATCAACCCCTGTTTTTAATAGTTCCTTCACTACCGAGGGATCGTCGTGCATGCTTAAAATGATCGTTTTAATATCAGGACACGATGCTTTGGCTAACTGAACAAGTTCCATCCCTGTCATTTCCGGCATCTCGTAATCAGTAATCAGAATGTCGTAATCATTTGCTTTTAGCAGCTCCATAGCTACCCGGGCACTATTGGCTGTGTCGGCTACTGTAAATAGCTCTGACGTGTCGATCAACGTCCTGGTACCTTCCAGTAAAATCTGGTGATCATCAACTAGTAAGATTTTATATTTTTCCATCTTCCTGAGGTTTCCAAGATATAAATTATCCCATATTTTCACAAAGTACCTCCCATTTTAATTAGACATTATTGCACCGATTATAGTATCAATCAATTTTCGATACGGTAAAGTTGAGTATCCCGATGATTCCTCTCACCACACCTGGTCTGACTCTTATCCAATTCCTGAAGACTAACAATGAAGGTTAAGCAAGGGCCAAAATCCAGGGGCAATGACATTCAAAGAAAAACACATTGTTCGCCAATATCCATATCCGTTGATCGGTATTGTAGACATACCTAGTAATCGGTATAGGCAAGGCATTTGAAAAGGTTACGTGTTCGAAAGTATGAATAACCGTTGTACACAGTGTCCGTTTGTGATACACTTTTTATTAGCCAAAAATACATAAGCAATTGATTATCAAATATTTAATTTTAATGGCACACAGTTTGGCATATGAATGCCATACTCAAAACGAAATATTATGAAAACGGTCAAAACTCAAAATACAAAAGGAATTAAAAGAACAGTAATTACATTGATACTTGCCGTAGTGGTCATGGCCGGTTCTGTATCGGCGATCAGTAAAAGCAAAAGCAAAAATGCTGATGCCAGCGAAACAGAATTGGCTGAAGAGGCCATCAGAGAACAGCGTAAAAACGCAGAATTGCTTGAGGAGCTGAGCAACTTGTATAACATCGAACAGGATGATTTTGAAGAAATCGATTTGGAGCTACCCGCTTATGAGATTTATGATGCGGAAGACAACCTCGTATACTCAGCAACTGAAAAACAATGGGCTGACGAGTCAAATGATGAGCTGTCGAAGATGAAAAGAAAGTCTGAGTTTCTATTTGAATCAAGCGGTACTAAGATCTACAAAGTGTTTTAATGAAAGGTGATCACGACAGATTGATCTACACATAACCTATTGTGATAGCACCTATTTATCTGTAAATAGACATTATCACATTAAGTTTTGTATTAATAAATTTTCGATGTTGTAAATATCAAACTTTGTAATTTTAAGAAATTATGAACTCATAATGATGAATTAAATTTCAAAAATTCTACTAATACTTCAATTGAAAATATGCACAACAAATCTGTCGCGATAACCTTTAATATCATAAATAAAAACTCAGCTGACTGGAGCTAAGGGAAATAAGCAATCTCAATCAAACAACGTAACCTCAATCATGACGAAAACCAGCATTTTAACAACTCTTCTGTTAATCATTAGCCTTCAACTATTTTCACAAGCGAAAAAGACAGGTTGGTCGGAGGAGTTAAGGTTGAAACAAATAGAAAATATCAAGAATCCGGCTCTTTGGGATTTGGTGCGGATGAAAAAGGATATCATGAAAATAGATCCTCTCAATCCGATAAGGTTCGGTTCCTTTCCGGTTCCACACTACGATAGCCTGGCGGTGAAAAGTTATCGCGGTGGTGGCGTAGAGTGTCCCTATGTTTTGCCATCCATACCTGAATACAGGCTGCAGGTAGCTGGCAAAGAAATCGCCTATTGTAGTTTTTTTGTTGGGAACAGTACCTTTTACCCCAATGATGACCAGGCCAGCAGAATTTTTTTTACCGTGATTACAGTCGTTGATACTTTAAACACTGACAGCCATATCATTGGAAACTCTCAATTCATTTCAAGAAACCACCCGGACATGGTAGGTCAAGGTTCATTCCT
>JBCBHL010000201.1:0-13086 GCA_038525605.1 Bacteroidota bacterium | reverse complement strand
AACAAGGAGAGCAAATAGGAGTATAAATATTGAATTTTTCATGTCAATGGTTATTTAGAAATTGAACAAAAAGGAAAACATAAAGGTATGAGATGCTCTGGTGGCCCTTAGACCTGTAGAAACGCGGTAGAAATCCCATTCGTAGCTAAACTTCAGGACATTCCCTGCCTTTATCGGATATAAAATAGAAACTGTTGAAGTGATGTTACTGTAACGGTTAATTGCATTCCAGCTACTATCCTCCAAACGCTCTTCCACCCAGTTGTTCTCAGGATTAACAAAATCATATATATTCAGATAACTGGGTCTGATGATATGATTGATAATCGGTAAATCCAGCTGCCAGCTAAGTGTCAATGGACGGGAAGAGACTCTAACCTCTCGTTCGATCACTGAACTTGCAAAAAGTCCATTGGCAAACAGTAAAGTAATAAAACCTCCATCTAATTGTGGATTGAGCCTGACATTCGTTGAGGACCTTAATATTCCTCCCAAATACCAACGGTATTTTCCTTCCTGGAAGGATCGTACATGAAAATGTTGCGAATAAGCCAAATCAAATCTATAGTAATTTCCCCGAGGGTCTATTTCCCTGTTATCAGCTTTGGGCGATAAGGTTGTGGTAGTGACACTAAAGGTTAAATTCCTGATTGTTCGCTTCTTTCTTTTAAAAGCTCCAAGCTGAAGAAGAAATGATCCGCCTTCATAATTGAGAGGCGACAAATGCTCATCGTTCAGTTTCATGTAAAAGGTAGCCAACCCCAGTGTCAGGTACCTTTGTACAGGCGATTGCAATACAGAGTCCTGAACGATTGTCTGATCTGTTTGTGCTTGTAAACGATATTGCGTACTCAAAAAAAGGCATAGCAATACCGTTAGAGATAAAATCTGCTTTTTTCTCATAATTGTGTTGTTTAAAATATTTGAGTTTATTTAGTGATTAGAAGGCAATGCCGAGCTTAAAATCCAGTAATAAATTAACACCTTTATCATTGTTCTTAGTAGCTAGAAAAGTGTTCTGAAGGCCTACATCAAAATCAAAATAGCCGTACTTCCAGAGTCTCCTTTGGATCCCAAAGAGAAAATCAATGGAAAGAGCGGCTTTACCATCACCCGGAGTTGCTCTGTGGGCTACCCTGCTACTGATATAGTTGGCTGAAAAGTTATTTGCGCTTTTACCTTTTGATATTCGCTTCTCCATATTGAAGTAATACCTGACCGCACCGCTGGTAACGTATTCATTGTCTTCGATATCGCCTAAACGCATTGTAAATGCCCCGTTCCATGACCATTCCGGTTTAAATTTCCTTTCAACTGACACATGCAACACATCAAATTCTATAGAATCCACATCAGTTATGGCATATAGTAACGGCCCTAAGAGTTCTATTTTAAAGAGTGTTAACTCTTCTCTTTCAGCCATGATAATCCTGTTGTAGCTCTTTTTCAATCCCGAAAATTTCGCCGTATCCATTTCCTCAGTTGATGATTCTACCGTTACCTTCTGGCCAAGTGCCACCTGAGCGAGCAATAGAAATACAGTAGTGATTAAAACATTTTTCATAATTCGATGATGTCTATTTCTCCAAAATCTGTTGTAACAGTCACTTTAGGCTTAGCAGCAGATCCGTATTCCAGTTTAACCCCTGATTTTGCCTCGTTATACTTTAGAAATAATGATGGTGCTTTTAATGCTCCGTATTTTGATTTGACAAACCAGCTATAATCATCAATGGAGTCGATCTCCAACCTAACGTCAGACTTGGTACTATTTACTTTTACACTGCTGGATGTTGTGAGCCTTTTGATACTTACATCTCCCAGGTTGGACTTGATATTTGCTTTCCCGTTGAAATTATCTACAGTTGTTTTTGTGAGATGTAAAGTCAATTTCATTTCACCGGAAGCATTCCCGATTAATAGGTCCCCAAAATTACTTTCCAACTCAAAATCTCCATCCACCTGGCTCAACTCAATGTATCCGTATTCACTCTTTACTTTAAATTTCTGTTCCAGATTATTCATTGATGTTTCACCGTACTGATTCTCGACATATAACATGGCCTGGAATGGCACAAATACCTGAATTTCTGTTTCCTGAATAGTTTTGAGTTCCTTCAGTTCATTCGGTATCAGCAGAAAATTCTTAATCACATGCTCTTCATCAAACGTTTTGATTAGGAATTTCTGGAATTCAAGTTCGACTTCTGCTTCCTTTTTAGTAAGGCCTTTTGAAATGAGTTTGATCACCACTTTCACTTCACTCCTGTCCCAGCCGGTGACATTTATCCTGGCGGATTCACCAATTACTTTAATGGTATTTCCCGGTATATATCCGAAGTTCTTTTCTACGGTTTTAGTCAACACCTCCACTTTCGTCTGGGCTGAAGCAATCACAATTACGCCCAAATATAGCAGCATCGTCAACATATGGTATCTTATATACTTCATGAATATCTTATCATTTTCAATAGGTTCTTTCCAATTTCCGTCTGATCTTTCTCTAACCTGATCAGGTATTTATATAGTTGTTCTTTATTCGATGTTTCGGCAAGTTTTTCTTTTAGTTCTTCTTTGGCCCTGCCCAACTCCAGATAGGTATCATACAAACCCTTAAATTTTGGGTCTTCACATTTGGTCATCATCAGCTTACAGTTTTTATCTACATATCCGAGCACGCCATCATTGGTACTTTTGAAGCCCCTGCCGGAGAAATCCACTTCAAATACCTCAACCTCCTCTGTTGTGTAATCGGATGATGTAATCAAATCTACTTCCGTGTTGGACTGTTGGAATACCCAAACAGCAGCAATCAAGAGCGAAATAGAAGCTGCCACGGCCCAAAGAGTTTTGCGATTGGAGCTATTATCACTTTTATGAGAATCATCCAGCTTATCTGAGATCTCCGCCCAAACATCAGGCGCAGGCATATCTTTCATGCCATCAACTGCACTGGCCAGGTGTTCTTTACCCTCTTCTGTATCAGCAACCAGTTTTTCATTGATCGCTGACCAAACATCAGGTGCTTCATAGCTTTTCAACCCTTCAATTGCCCGTTTTAGATTTTCTCTTTTCTCTTCCATCACCCTGTCCGATAATCTTTTAAAATTTTCTGCAATGCCTTCTTTGCGTGGTATAACTGTGACTTGGAAGTGCCTTCACTCTTATTCATCATTGTGGCAACTTCCTTGTGTGTATAACCTTCAACCTCAATCAATAAAAATGAAGTTCGGTACCCGTCTGGCAATGCTGCAATAGCCTTCTCAAGTGCTTCCGATGTGAGACCATCAGGCCAGACCACAGGTTCTGACACCTGTATGCTTTCGAGCTCTTCCGCATACATTTTGACCAACTTCTTCTGCTTTGCAATACCTGTCCGAACCGTAATGGTTTTAATCCAGGCACCAATCGTTGATTGATGTTTAAACTGATGCAATCCTTTGAACACAGATACAAATACATCTTGTAATGCATCAGAAGCTTCTTCGCGATCATTCAATATTCTAAAGAGAATAGTAAACATTGCATCTTTATATTTCATGTAGAGCGATCGCTGAGCCGCCCGGTCATTTTTCAGACACCGATCTATTAAATCCTTCTCTTCTGTGCTTATCGGATAATTCAATGCATTCAACTTTTTTCCTTAAAGTGTAGCGAAAGTGCTCAAAGGTTGTATGTTGTCAAAAAAAATCTACTAAAAGGAATGAAGATCCTCTCTCTATCCTGCTAATGTTGAAATGATTTACAACAATGCTCTATTAGAATACTATGCAGGAACTAAAGCCTCAAATATCTATTTTTTAGTCTTATAATACCTGAGTATAAGTGCAGGCAATATAATCAGATCTGACACTACAGCACCTAACAATGCAATGCTGACAAGCGTCCCAGTAAGAAAGGTAGATTGAAATGAAGAAAAAGCAAAACTGCCAAAACCGCCTATGAGTACAACAGAGGTAATTAAAATGGCTTTACCTGTTGATTGCCAGGTCGCTTTCAATACTTCCTCTGCTGATTTTCTCTTTCGTTGCATGTTGACAAACCTGCTGATGAAATGAATGGTATCATCTACTGCAATGCCGAAGGCGATCGTAAACACCACAGCTGTAGATTTTTTAAGGGTGATGTCCAGCCAATACATCAATGCCAGCATCAGTAACATGGGTAGCAGATTAGGAATAAAAGCAATGACTGCCAACCTGAATGACTTGTACACCCATAACAAAATGATCAATATAATGACGAGAGCGCCAATTAGACTTTTAAATAAATACCAGGTAATTTGCTCATTGCTGCGATCGATCAATAAAGGACGGCCGCTAATTCTCACAGCTAATAGATCACCCGACAACTCTCGGTCGATGAATACCTGCAACCTTCGATTTTTAGCATTAGCCACCATACTTCCCTCATCGGTGGTTTTGACAAATATTCTTGTAAGGTTACGTTCTTCATTTACCAGGCTATTTACAGATAACTCTGACGCTTGTTTTTGAATGTAATCCAATAACCTTTGTAACTGCACTGGGTTTCCGGGGAACATGAATTTCTCTGGCTTACCACTGTAAAAAGCACGATTGTACCGCTTCAGCAAGGTAATCAGGCTGTAACTGTCTCTTATTCCATACTCTGAATGTAGGTAATTCTGTAGCTTTTCGATTTCCCTCAGAACACTTTCATCATATACTGAATGACCATCAGCAGCTGTTACATACAACTCCAGATCCCTGATTCCAAAGAAATTTTCCTCAAAAAAAGCAAGCGACTGACTCAACGGATCGTCTGCGTCCAAATCATCATAAAGAACGGTGTTCATCTGTACCTGCATGCCATAAAATACCGCTAAAACCGTCAATATGCATGTGAATATCAACACCTTTGTTGAATGATTTTCAACAACTCCGTAAATAACCATTGGCATGTTAAATGATTTTTTTCCGGTAGGTGCTTTATGCAGGAAAAGCAAAACGGGTAAGAGTAGCCATGTCAATCCTAGTGCAAAGAAAATTCCGATGGCAGTAATCAGCCCAAATTGGGTAAAAACCACAATGTCGGTAAACAACATCGACAAAAACCCAATGGCAGTGGTAATACTGGTGAGCAACAATGATTTACTCAAATCTTTGTAAGTCCTGCTGATCTTGGTCTGAAAGGGCAATTCCGCTTTCTCTTCTCTGAAACGCGTGTAAACATGTATCAGATCACTCATGCTCACAATTCCCACTATGGCAGGAATAGCCACAGTAAGTACGTTCATAGTAGCTCCGAGCAGTTGCGCTACTGCTAGTGTCAATACATTCACAATTACCAAAAAAACAGCTGCTATTACAACCAGCGAAAACGATCGAAAAGAGAGACATATCAATAATACTACTACAACAAAGGCAACCACTGACAATACAGTGATTTCTGTTTTCAGAGTTTGCTGATAGCTGTCCTCTGCGATGGATAGCCCAAAGAAATAGGTATCGGAAAAACCCGCATCGCTGGTAACCTTGCGAACAGTTTCATTGAAATCTGTCGGTAGCTCAGCTTCCAGCGCCACAAAGACACAAACTGACTTCCTGTCGGGTGAGACGAACTTTGGATATACATCCGGATACTGAAACAAAAAGGTCGTATCCTGTTGATATGTATCAGGCTTGCTTACCTGAATAAACGGCCTTTGTTCCACTCTGAAGATCCCTTTCACCTGATTTTGCAGGCTAGCAATGGAATTGGCAAATTTCACTCCTTCAAGACCCATCAACTGCTTTTCGAAATCCAGCAGCCGCTGAAGAAGGGGTTGATTAAATACATTTTCCTGAGATTTAATACCGATGATCATTTGGGCATCACCTGATTCGAAATACTCCCCTACCTCCTGATAATAGGCAAAATCGGGATCGCCAACCGAGAGAAATTCATCAAAATCAGATGAAAATCTTAACCGGGAAATCAAAAACAGAGAAAGCAGTAAGGTAGCGGCTAGCGCGACAAGGAAAGCAATCCGATATTTCCGTTGCATCCACATCAGCTTCTCTGATTGGCCTTCAAGTGATGGAGCACCGATAAGATGAAAACCAGCGCTATCCCGCAGGTCATCATCAGTAAAAACATAAAAGCTTTGTAATTGCCATATTGCCAGGTCATAAATGATGAAAATGCAAAATAGCAGAACAAACACAGCTCCAGCATCGATACAGGGCTCAATTTGAATTTGACATAGGATTTCTTTTGAAAGCCATCCTGTTTGCTGGTAATGTTAAACTTAGGGGTTCGCACGAAAGGAGACTTCTTACCCAGGTAACCTTCGAGCACGCCAATGGTATTGTAGATGGATATCCCCATCGAAAAAGTCAGGAAAAATGGATACAAAGGTATCAACATCAGGTTTTTCCAGAATGGTGCTGCTTTATTAGCAACTACATTGGCAGTAAAATAAAAAATCAACAGGAGGAAAAAAGACACTTCAAAGATGACAAATATGCCCAGATAATTCTTTAAACCAGGGTTAACATTTACCACGTACTGAAAAGGCATCAGCAAAAGTGCTGAACCTAAAAGACATACCCAAACAAAACTATTGAGGAGATGAAAAAAAGCATGAACCTTCGTCGCAACCGTTTGACTGGCTGATCGAAAAACCTTGCTCAAATTCTTTCGCGTACATTCAGCCGCACCCTTTGCCCATCGGAATTGCTGTGATCGCAAAGCATTCATTTCCGCGGGAAGTTCAGCCGGAGAAATCACATCTTCCAGATACTGGAATTTCCAGCCTTTCAGCTGTGCACGATAGCTTAAATCCAGGTCTTCTGTCAGAGTGTCACCTTCCCAGCCTCCCGCATCTTCAATCGTTTTTTTACGCCATATACCTGCTGTCCCGTTAAAGTTAATAAAGTGCCCCGCGATATTTCTGCCAGTCTGCTCGATAGTAAAGTGAGCATTTAACGCATAGGCCTGCAATTGGGTGAGTATAGAAAATGATTCATTCAAATGTCCCCACCTCGTCTGGACTACTCCTACCTTTTCATCTGCAAAGAATGGAAGCGTCTTTGTCAAAAAATCGGGCGATGGAATAAAATCAGCGTCAAATATGGCCACAAACTCACCTTTACACTGTTCCAACCCATATTTTAAGGCACCCGCTTTATAATCTACCCTGTCTTGCCTCACAACCTGCCTTATATGAAATCCTTCCTGCTGATACTTTTCAATGCAATTTTTCACCAGAGCTACAGTTTCATCAGTGGAATCATCGAGCACCTGAATCTCAAGCTTGTCTTTGGGATAATTGAATTTTGTAATAGCCTTAATCAATCGTTCGATGACATATTTTTCATTGTAAATGGGCAACTGAACTGTAACATGCGGGAAATTCTCCAGCGGAACAGACTCATTGAAAATATTATTTCTTTTTCTGAGATACTTAATCGTTAAAAGTAGCTGTACTAAGCTGTAAACGAGTATAAAACTCAGAAAAAGTCCATTCAATATGATGATAGTCCATTGAATCATCTGTTGGATATTTTGTTTTTCAGTGATAGGTAATCATTCATTTTTTCTGCCAGCAGACGATGGGCTTCTTTATTAGGATGTGAATCGAAAGGCAAGTTGTTGTAAATTTTCTCTTTCAATGGCAATGAAATATCAACAGTTTCGATCTGATGCTTATTTAAGGCTTGTAACATGGCACTGGTAGCGGCCGATTTGGTAATACCTGCTACCACTAATCTGATATCATGCACATCACAAAATCTCTGAATCTCGGCAAAAAGCGTTTCTGAAATAAGTGCTGCATCGATAGAAGCTGTTTTATATCGGTCCGCAATGGTTTGTAGCAAATTGACCAAAGCAAAAGTCTCTCTTCCCCGCCAGTGCTTATATAAATCAGGCCATTTTTCTGATCGATAGTGAAGTGTCCTATCTTTTACATACACATAAGGAAATCTGGCAGTGGACATTGACGCTTTCTGATTTTTCAGAGCCAGCTGATATCCGATGTTTAAATGTAACCTGTATGCTGGCGTCATAGCATTTCGGTCGATGTGAAAATCGGCAAAATTAAAAAGGGCAATATCTGGTTTCTCACCTGCCGAAACCAATTGCTGTAGTTGTATAAATCCCTGAACGGTTCCAAAACCAGGTATCGCATAGGACGATATTCTAAGGTCTCTGTTTTGTGACTGAAGTTGGGCTGGGAATGCATCTTCGTCGTTGACGCCCATACCATAGGTATAAGAACAACCAAAAACCGCTAAATTTTCCTTCATACTTGCCGTGTCTGCCACCAATTTACGGGAAAACCTGCTCGAGTGAGTTGCCTGATAAGTGAGCCCGTCATTGATGGTAATTTTATAAGAACCGGGGTTCAATGCCAAACCATAAACTGAATCAGCTACGATATTCTGCGTGGGGATGCTGACAATAGAAAACTGTTCATAGCGATAGGGTCTGTACCCTGTAACCCATAACAACCCCTCCAATAGCGGAACAACTACAAGGAAACAATAGATTACATAACTTACTCTTTTTCTCAATGTTGGTGATTGGCTAACACTAAAACAGGCATGAAGATAGCATTTTTTGAAGTATTCTTATCATCTGATGATTTGATTTCGGTCAACATCTGATTTTAAGGGATGTACAGACTCAAATACATCACTTCCTGAAATCAATGAAACTAAAAGGCCTATTTTCCTTACTTTTGCTTCATGATAGAAATGATCAATAAATCGTGGGGTTGGACTGGTATTGAAGCATCAGAACTATTGTTTGAAAATGATTTTGGCAATTTGATTATTGCAGATACTGCCAGTAAAATCTGGCGAATTTGTCCGGAAGAGCTTTCCTGCCGTAAGATTGCCGAGAATGAGGAAGCATTTGACGAACTATTCCATTCTGAAAAATTCAAAAAAGACTGGTACATGGATGAAACAGTGGCGCTTGCCAGTGACCAGGTGGGTGAATTGCTGAGTGGAGAAAGATACTGTCTGAAATTACCGGGTGTTTTGGGAGGTTTGTACGAACCGGAAAATTTTGGAAAGATTGCTTTTGAAAAGCTCATAACCATGAGTGGTGCGATCGCATTTGAAATGCAGGGAATGACCCCTGAACAACTTAGTAAAATCATTCCCGAATAAAGTAGTTTTCTGAGGTTATTGCTTCAAATTAAGTTGATTCCCAATATTAGAAAACCTCATTCTGGAACGACCTACCTGAAATTGAATCCCTATTTCATTCATCGCATTAAAAGGTAAATTTTCATTACCCAAATTCTCCCTGTACACGTATGAGACGAGAAATTCATTGAAGTAAATACCAAAAGAGACCATTACATCCTGATTGTTACTGGCTCCTAACTGACCGAAAAAGGCACCATTTTTCTGAACCATCACATTCAGCATCAATTCATCTGGCTGGTCTGGCAAATAAGTGAAAAGGACAGTGGGCTTCACAAACCAAAAATTATTGTTAAAAAAATGTCTGTATCCGAAGTAAGCATGTGTGGTTGTATTAAGTGACTCGCCACCTTCCACAACCAGTGGCATGGACAAACCAGCTTCTATTTTTGATGAGTAGTAACCTAGTCCAAAACCGAGCAACAAATTGCTTTGAAAATAATAATCCGATGAAAGCGTGGGATCATCTAAATCCACGAACGCATTTAATCCGTCAACGTCATAGGATCTGTTGACAAAGCCTACATCTGTACCGAAACTCAGTACGTGATTTTTGTTGATAGCCATCCGATAGGCAAAACTTCCTGAAAAAGAAATAGACTCAAAGAAATCTCTCTGATCGAAAACCAGCTTTCCGCCTACTCCTATCGACTTGCTTTCAATGGCTTTGTTGAATCCTGCCTGATAGTTCCTGATTTCCCCACCTTTGAATGACAAAGGCATGCCTATTGTCGCATATCCCGAAATATCGGTGAGATAACCTGTGAATGCAGGATTTATTAGGTAAGGATTGATACTATGCAGATTAGAAACAGACATCTGCTGGGCATTTACGAACCCAGCAGATACCAGAAGCATAACAACTAAAACAATTCTTTTCATATCACCTGTCTTTTAAAAATATTTTGCCTGAGTATCTGATATTCTGAGTTAAGCTTTCGAAAGTAAAATAGTAGGTCCCTGCTGGTAACAATCGTCCGTTCCAGCGTCCATCCCACGAATTATCGTAAGAATCACTTTCGTAGACGACATTTCCCTGAGGAGTAAAAATTTTCAGTAGGAAACCTTCGTAAATCCTGACATTTTCAATTTCAAAAAAGTCGTTGACCTGATCTCCATTGGGTGAAATGTAGTTATTATAAGGCAGGAAGCTGTTTTCAGGAATATCTTCTATGTTGATACGTACAGAAGCAGTATCCCGCAGGGAAGGACTGCCTCCATCAGTTACAACCACTTCTAAATTCCAGACAGGATTTTCTTCATAGTCGAGCATGTCAGAGTTTACTACTCGTATCTCTGATGTAGTTGCATCAATGCCAAAAGGCAGGTTTTCAGAGTTAACGAACTGAAACGTAAACTCCTCATCAAAATCCTCATCAAAAAAATCCAACTGCCCAACTCTGGCATTTACGGGAGAATGTTCATTGATGCTAAAAACCGTATCTATCAAAACCGGTGCTTCATTGAGATCATTGACTGAGATTTGAAAATTTTTCTCTACTGTCAATCCAGCTATATCAGCAGAACTAATCACAATATTAAAATCATTCAGCAATTCATAATTGAAAGACCGTGTGGTAAAGATTTTCTCGTTGATTAAACTAAAATAATCCTGAGAGCTATTACCATTAACAGATACAATGCGATACTCAAATAGTTCAGCACCATCCTCATCGACTGTTTCCAAAACTCCTATCAACGCATTTGCACCGGCATTTTCATCGATCACCTGATTGGTTAACAAAATATCGGTAGGTGGTTCATTGATATCTGATATTACAATTTGCAATTCGATCAATTCCGTAATTGCCGGTAATCCCGAATCAACCACTTTTACTACCACCTGATAGTTATTCTGCAATTCAAAATTTACAGTGCCGTTTAAACTCACCACCCCGGTATTTTCATCTACCTGAAACGGAAAATCCTCGGAAGCGCCGACGAATTCAAATAAAAGCGATTGTCCTTCATCCGGATCGCTGGCATTGATAGTACCTACAACAGGCTCAACTGTGTTTTCAGTCACCAGAAAAGTAGTATCATTTACAACAGGAGGCTCATTGACATCTCCAACAAAAACATTGATCGTTTTGGAAACTGATGCTCCGGCCTGATCAGTAGCTGTAACTTCCAATGTATATTCCGCTGTAGTTTCTCTGTCTATGAGCTTATCAGTAAACAGACTATTACCAATAATTGTGAAACAGGTGTAATCGAGGGATTCCTCATCCGGAATGATTTCATAAGTAAATTCGTCACCCGAATCTTCATCGGTAGAGGTAAGCTCGCCAACTCTAGTCCCTACCGGGGAATTCTCATTTACGGTTACGTCTGACAAACTGATGTCAGTAGGCTGATCGTTTTCATCATTGACCTGAAAAGAAATACTTCTGGAAACAGTGCCATTCAAGGGGTCTGTTGATGAAATCACTATCTCGAATCGATCTACCGTTTCAAAGTTGGCCGGTGCATCAATTACCAGCTGATTTCCAGATACTTTCAAATAATCAACCGCTTCCTCGGGATCAACCTGATCGATTACATAGCTATGAACATCGTCATCAGGATCAGAAGTTGAAAGATTACTAACAACTTCACCTGATGCCATATTTTCGGAAAAGTTGGTTACATCCACTTCTATTGCCAAAGGAAACCTGTTATCGGAAATTATAATTGGTTCATTAACTGATCCTATCAATTCATTGGCAGCAAATTCCATTGTTGCCCTCGCATTCAGGATCTCATCTTCCTCTGCCAGGTAAAACCTGATGTTCATCGTTTCCCCACTGGCTACATCACTGGCTACCTGAAATATCGCCAGATATTTTCCACTCGGTTCATGGAAAATATCGGTAGCGCCAACGCCACGCACTTCATCTCCTACAAACAGTGCCACCTTATTTCCATCAGCCTCCAAAAGCTTGCTATTATGCTCTAAAACAGCACTTACCGTCATTCTGAAGGCAAACTGACTCAAATCTACTTCCCAGTCCGGTGACTGGCCTTTTGCAAAAAATACCGTAGCTAAAAGACCAATCAGGAGAGCAATTCTCTTCATTTGCATATGCTTATTCTTTTACCAGTAGTTCCTGATGCGATACATCACCATTTTCAATCTGGAGAACATAATTCCCGCTGCTGATTACATTGCCCGACTCTGATTTGCCATCCCACAAGAATTTCATCGATTCGTTGGCGTTCCCTGTAAAATCTCTGTCAAGGATGAGTTTGCCGTCCATTGCAAACACTTTTACAGTAGCCCGCCCCTGCTGACCAATAGCAAAACTGATATTGACTTCATCACTAAATGGATTTGGATAGGAATACCCAAATAACTCACCGGATTCCGCTTCTCCAAGGTTCAGTACAACGGGGTTTTCAAAACTCCCTGAGACTTTCTCGGATGAAAATGGTATCAGCTCATCAAACTCAGATGTCTCTCCATTATGCTCGATAGCAAAGTGAAGTTTTTCAGTGTTCTGATCTCCAAAGTTGGTCATGAAAAACAGCATTCTGTTTTGTTCATCTGTGAAAGATTTGGCCACACCTCTGATTTCATCTTTGGCATAAGATTTCAGAACAGCATCTTTGGCCTCCAACGGCAAACCAACCACCTGGATAACCATTGGCATGTTCTCTTCATATTTGTGCGGGTTTAAATCTGCTGCTAATTTTTGCAAAGAGTGATTCTCAGATCTGGTACCAGTAATCAGTCCTGAAGCAGGGTAAATCAGTTGTTGATCTGTTGAGATTTTAATCAGGTATCCTTCGCCTGGTTGAAGGAATTCCAAATTACCAACCCATTTCAGAACAGGGTCGTAAATAGCAAATGCATATTGCCCTTTGATCACATCACCTGCCTGAGGTTGCAAGGAGGCAAGTGCTTCATTTACTTCCATGTTATCCTGTCCCAGAAAACTAATCC
>JBCBHL010000200.1:0-13086 GCA_038525605.1 Bacteroidota bacterium | reverse complement strand
ATTCAGCGAGTTCCTTTTATTTCCTGATTTTTAGCTAAAAAAGCGTTAATAAATGTATGCAGCACTAGATTTTTGGTTACTTTTCATCAATGGAAAAGTAACGTTTAGTTTGACGCATGACTTAAATTTAAATGTGTAGTGATAAACCGATTATATCAACCTTTTAAAAGTTGTGGTTTAACAATATACTCCACAGAAATTTGGACTGATCCGATATTGAGCAATGTACACAAATGTTATTGTAGCCTAATTTCTCGTATTTTATTGATGCAGTAAATCAGTGAGTTGAACCCAATCTATGCAGTAGAAATCGTAGTGAGAGTTTAAAGCACAAGAATTCAGGTATTTATGTTGAAGAAGCATAGCATCGCTATGGTGAATCAACAAGCTTGCGCTAAGTACCTGAATTGAAGAGATTTAATCTCGTAATAGTTTCTCTATTGAATAGATTGGGTTAAAATTATAAGGAAAAATGAAATGAGTGGAAAAAGTTTTTTAAAGAAAGTTCTGAAAGTGATTAAGTACTCATTTTTAGCCCTTGCAGTTTTAATCTTGATAGGAGTTGTCTACATCAATGTTCATCCAACATTTGGAGCTAGTCCCGATGAGGAGAGCTTGAAGAAAATGGAAGACTCCAAATACTATCGTGACGGAAAATTCCATAACCTGGTTCCTACTACATTGATGACCACTCCTCGCGATGGCGACAGTGATTTCTCGATTTTAGAATTCTTTTTTCCGCCTGAGGGGAAGAATCCCACAAAGCCATTACCCTCAAAGAAAATTGAATCGGCGAAAATTAAAGGTGGGACTTTTACCTGGCTGGGGCATGCATCTATGTTGATGAAAACTGGTGGCCTCACTATATTAACAGATCCTGTTTTTGAAAGAGCTTCGCCTTTACCTGTAGGTGTGAGCCCATTTGCAACAGATCATCCGTTTGTCGAGGAAGATTTGCCTAAAATCAATGTGATTGTCATTTCGCATGACCACTATGATCATTTAGAGTATAATAGGATCAAAAGCTTTGCTCAAAAGGTTGATCAGTTTTTTGTGCCGCTTGGTGTAAAAGCTCATGTAATGAAATGGGGTGTTGACGGAAATAAGATAGTGGAGATGGACTGGTATGAGAGTACAACTTATGAAGGCGTCCGGTTTACTTTGGTACCATCGAGACACTTTAGTGGAAGAGGTGTTTTGGATGGTTCTTCCACGCTTTGGGGTGGCTGGATATTTAAAACCGAAGCTCAAAATATTTACTTCAGCGGTGATTCCGGATACTTTGATGAGTTTAAGGAAATTGGTAAAAACTACGGCCCGTTTGATATCGCCTTCATCGACAGTGGTGCCTATCATGAAACCTGGGCAACTGTACACATGATGCCCGAACAAAGTGTGCAGGCAAATATTGATTTACAATCCAAGGTTTATTTACCGATTGGCTGGTCAAAGTTTGATTTAGCACCACACGTCTGGGACGACCCGATCATTAGAGCTTCGGCAGAAGCTGAAAAAAGGCAAGTGATGATTACCACGCCATTGATTGGTGAAACATTCACGCTTGACAAGCTCCCACAAAGTAAATGGTGGGAGGGGTTGTAAAATCTCGGAATCAACTAATGTTATATTTATAGTTTCGTCATCGCGAGTGCAACGAAGCGATCTTACACATTGAGTCTATTTTCGTGCTATGTTTTATGAGACTCCTGATCTCACAGTTAGATTTTACTCAAAAGCAAAATTTTTCAGTATCGTCAGGAGTGATGTATAAGTTGTTATAGCCGCGATCACGACAGTAAATAACTATATGATTTTTAGCTTCAGTTGGGCGTCATTGGTAGGCACGAGGCAGTCTAACACAAAGTAGATCACTTGCACCACATGTCTTTTTAAACGGTTTGTCCATCGAAGTTTTAACATAGATGGAAAGATTCCCTCCTTTGGTCGTCGAAGCTTTAGCGAAGACGATTACTCAATGTGACATTTCTCTAATATTATAAAGAATTTACCCATCTTATCACTCAAAACTGCTTTCCGCATAAGGTTGTGGCCCTCAAACTAGCCAATAGGCGAAGGCAGGGAATGACGTAAATAAATAGGACAATCGATATATTGGTGTCATTGCGATCCCGATAGTAAATAACTGCGTGACTTTTAGCATCATTAAGGTTGTCGGGAGAAGCAATCTCACAAAAAGCAGATCATTTGCACCACATGTATTTCTAAACGTAAGATTCCTTCACAAATAAAACGCTCTTCACTCGGTGTAATAATTCTCAAATTTGTTCGGAATGACGCTCAATTCACGTCATCGCGAGAGAAGCGACGCGATCTTACGCAAAGAAAATTTCCTTAATGCAGATCATTCTAAGAGTAAAATTCCTTCCACTGACCGCCAAAACAATAACAAGTGTAGAAATTATATCAAAAAGATCAAGATCGATGGAGTAAAATCGGCAATGTGTCCAATACTTCGATTTCCAACTTGTCTATCTCTTTGTCTATGACGAAATCACTCTATTCTCTTGGAATTTCTGCAAATTAGTAAGGTTAATGCCAAACGCATGGCAATTAATAATATAAGGTTACCACGACAGGTTTATAACAAGTTTTTTGATTTGAAATATCCGTTAACGTCAAGAATTTAATTCATAATTATGAATTCATAATTCTTTTAATTTAAAATTTAGATCATTGCAATTTCGAGAAACTATCAATAAAAAACCCAACGCGATAACTTCTAAGATTTCAGATCGATTGCTTCCGTGTTAGTTACGCTTTTTTTCAAACTATGCAGTTGGCCATTGATCAGAAGCAACGTGGAAAGCAATTGCCACAATTGACAACTGTAAACTAATTCTAACATGTCTTACCTAAAAGGACCTTCCCTGTTTTTCGCAGGTGAATTTCTATGTGATGTCTCTACCGTCAACAATGACGTTCGGCATTATGACAACAGTACCTTCGAGGCTCGTTTTCAGGACCCCAGAGAAGGACAAATGCAAAATGGCTGGTGGAATCCACGTGGTGGAGCCATCTTCCAATTCGAGAATTGTACCATCTCAGGCAGTATGCTGTCAGACGGGACTGCCAATGAAACATTGAACAACTTCCCAGTCACGAATACGGACGATCGCTCGGGAGGGAAAATGGTTGATTTAGACCCTCAAACCCAGATGACATCAGAATTGTGGGGTGTGAAATACCGACTCACAGATCAGGATGGAAACTTATACTTTGCCGGGAATATCCATGACACAGGTTTCAGAGATCTTTCCAACCGGCAATTCGATCAAAACCTGAATCCCAGTGCCACAAATGGTCAGGCATTGGGTGCCACCTATTATTCGGTCATCCAGGACATTGAATGGGGTGATACCGATAATCCTGTGATTAGCGAGTTGAAGCAACAGACCGACAACAATCAGCTGAGAATCAAAATGACCGTTTACGGTTACAACACAAAAGACAGTGCCAATAAATTCACGATTGGCAAAATGCTCGGTGTGGTAACTCCATGGAAAAATACAGACCCGATCAGATTCACAGCTGACAGGCGGTTGTATGGTATGGTTCAAAAAATATTCAACCCAAATACACCAAACCAAAATACAATCACTTACCTCGCATACAGCAATTTTGATTTATCTGGCAATGAGCTGACTGTGGATCTGGGGATGTCTATTCCTTTGACAGCACAAGATGCTACTGTCAATGATGCATTTACATCCTTTACGATTGCTGTAGCCACAGAAAGTATCACGGCGAAAGCCAGTGATACCAAAACGGACCTGCAGTCTACTCAGTTTGAAGTGCTGAAAGACATTACGATTGCTAATCCTGAATCCTGGTTGCAGGAGACCGATGGGCTTATCAGGGTCACATTAACAGATGATCAGGCTGCAAAGCTTGCTAATAATCAGCTATTGATTCTCATGGAAGAAGATGGGAAACAAGTACTATATGCCAGAGAAACACCGGATGGCTGGTACGTACGAGCTGATCAAAATGTGAGAAGACTGGATGTTGGTGTAACGTTATCGACTGACTTTTATGTCTATCAATGGGGTAAGCCAGCGGTTGGAAAACAAGTCAAGACATCACTTTTACCTCCAATTCCAGGCCTGGGAGGATCGGGAGTATCGAATAAATATAGTCCCAAAGCAAAAATTCCGAAGATTAATGAGGCCGCTACCGGTTTTAAAACACCTGATGTGAGCACACCAGCGGCAACAGATCAGAACGGTAAAACGACCGTAACACTGACAGGTGAAGCGCCCGGTAATCCACGGGTTTACCTCGACGGACAGATTTATTGGTATAGTTATGGGATCGATGGGGTAACTCAATTGGATCAATATTCACTGGACTACATTTTTGTGCACCAGCGAAATAAATTTGATTACATCGACAATCCTACCTGGGAGGATGTGAAGGAAATTTGGCTTCAGTTTGGCAATCTCTATCCGATTATGAGTCACCACATCATGGACTTTTCCGTTCCGGTGGAGATCCTGAAGCGGAAGGAAATCCTGATTTTTGCTTTTTCAGAAAACATCAATAGCCCGTTATACATGCCGGTGACAAGAGATCTTTCGGAAAACAAGCTGAAGACGCTGGTACAATGGATGAAAATCACGGATCCGGCTGACTTGAAACCAATTGAGCACTCGCTTGTTGTAGCTGCTGCAGAAAAGGCAACTGCTGAGGAACCCGCCGATGCGGCAGTTGAGAAGGCCGATGAAGAGCCTCCACATCCGATTGTAGTCCTGACGAGGCAGAAAAATTCAGGTATCTCAGATACATCCTCTGAAAAGCAGTAAGTCCATTCACTTTAAAAGAAAATCAAAATGTTAAAAATAGCACCTGAATTAATTGACGGAGTAAAAAAGGCCAGCAGTCTTTCTGACCTACAACATTATATGCAACTGGCCATTGAATTGGAGCACGCCACGATTCCTCCCTACCTCACGGCTCAGTTTTCCATTATGAATGGACAAAACCAGAAGATCAAAGAGTTGATCCATTCCGTGGTAATTGAAGAAATGCTGCACATGTGTATCGCTTCAAATATTGTGAATGCATTGGGTGGAAGCCCACAGATCAATAATCCCGGATTCATACCAGAGTATCCCGGTAAATTACCGATGAATATCGGAGACGGACTGGAAGTGAGGCTCAAAAAAATGACCAAAGCACAGGTTCATGACGTCTTTATGAAAATAGAAGAGCCCATCAAACCTATTCCGATTGAGAAAGCACCAGCCGATAAAATGATTGCTGCTGAAGCTTTTGTCCCCGAAGACTTTGACACGATAGGAGAATTCTACGATACCATGAAGAAAAGAATTCTGGACCTTGGAGGAGACGATAAACTTCCAGGAGATCCTGCCAAGCAGGTAACTTCTTCTTTTTATGGAAAGGATGAATTATTTCCCATCATCACCAAAGAAGATGCTGCCCGCGCCATTGACATCATCGTAGAGCAGGGAGAAGGAGCCACTTCGCCATATGATGAAAGCGGAGAGTTAGCACACTACTACAAGTTTTACGAAATATATGAGGGAAGACAGATTGAGACAATTCCCGGTGTGCCTACACCAAGATATGCCTTTAGTGGTCCGGTGATTCCCTATGATGAAGAAGGCGTCTACAACATCTTTCCTGATTCCAAAGTGGAGATGCTGACGGAAGGCACTCAGCAATACCGAATGGCGAAGGACTTTGCAGAAGCCTATAACAAACTGCTAAATGGTTTACACCAGGTATTCAACGGCCACCCCGATGATTTGAGTAAGACCTTTGGATTGATGTATGATGTAAAGCTCTATGGTGAAAAACTATGTGCTACCGATTTTCCCGGCAAGGACGGTTATACGATCGGCCCTCCATTCCAATACATGAAAGTGCCCGGCAGTCCAGCTGTTTAGGATCTGGCATTTATAGATGTTCTTTTTCCGGAATATTCTCTGTTTTTGTAAAAAAGGGAAGAGTTGAATAGATGATTTTAAAAGCGTGGATTGAGGCCTGCGCTTTTTTTGGTTACAAGAGGAGATTGATTGGGGGTACGTGGTGGTTAAGTCTAGTTTTGGCTATGCACAGTATTCCTAAGGACATTGCGTATAGGTTTTGTTATGCGCTTTCATTCTTTACTAAATATTTCATTTCAGTTTTCTTTTTGTTAGCCATTCTTAAAAAAAGGAATGATCAGGCTACTGTAATTATTCCGAGTGCTATTGAGACTCCTTTAACCCCAGATAAAGAGGCACCAGTAAGTACCCGAATAGAACTCCATATTACTGAAACACCCAAAAAGATAGATGTAAGAACGCAAGTCTTAAAGAATTGAAATTGGTATTGCATGTTTTCATATCTTTTGATTAAGAATTCATTTTTCGATTTGGCTACAATATAGAAGTCATCAATTTCCTCGAAACTTGATGAGTTATTGAGATAAGTTGCAATTTCTCCTAAGGTGTATGCGAATACTAGAGTAGGTATTGAAACTAATGTTCCCCACGTTTTGGTAGCTGACAACTGCTCAATCAAAGGAAATATGTTATGTAAACCACAGATAAATAAGAAGATTGCGACAAACCAAATTGTCCCAAGTGTAAGCTTTAAGGTAAAAGTATTTAAGTTGAACTTATCCATAAATTGTGTCTAACGTCTTACTAAAATGAGTATCCGCTCCAGTTGCTAGATGCACTGAAATGTCTGTTTAGCATTGTTGTATCAAATGGCTCTGTTCGCATATTCATTTTAGTATCCATGTAATAATCTTCGATACGTATTGATCAATAAACCAAACTAGAAGATTATGGATATTAAAGTTAAAGAACAAACATCAATTGACCTATTCGTTGGCATTGATGTTCACAAGAAAAGCTGGTCTGTTTCGATATTTACCTCACAGATTCATCATAAAACGTTTAGCCAGTCACCAGACACTGAGTCATTAAGGACGTATTTGGATACGCATTTTCCTGCCTCCAATGTTACTTGTGCCTATGAAGCAGGAAGATTTGGATTCTGGATTGCCAGGAAACTACAATCCTTTGGATATCAATGTTTGGTGGTCAACCCAGCTGATATTCCGTCTACCAGTCAGGAGAGTCAAAATAAAACAGATCCTATCGATAGTAGAAAGATTGCCAGAACTTTACAAGCTGGCTTGCTAAACAGCAGCTACATTCCCAGTGAAGTTGTGGAAGGAGATCGACAGCTCTTCAGATATCGTAAGCGTCTTTGGTCTGATTTGGTCAGAATAAAAAACCGAATCAAGGGCACATTGATGTTCGCAGGCGTTACCTTACCAACTCAATACGATAATGCTTATTGGAGCAAAGCTTTTCTTCGATGGTTGTCCGAAGTATCACTGCCTTCTGTTTCTTGTAGAAAAACTGTAGACCTGTTGCTAGTGCAGTATGATCATATTTACAGACATTTTCTCAATACCTCAACTGCAGTTCGTAAACTATTGAAGACAGCTCGATACCAGTCTAACGCAAGGTTATTACAAACTATTCCTGGGATTGGACCACTCACTGCTATTCAATTGTTAACAGAACTGGATGACATCAAACGATTTTCTTGCTTCAAGCAACTGAACAGTTTTGTTGGCTTTAAGCCTACTACTTACAGTAGTGGCAATCACGATTGGAAAGGACATTTATCGATTCGCAAACATAAAGCTCTTCGCAGTGCTTTAGTCGAATGTGCCTGGCAAACAGTGCAAAAAGATCCGGCTATGCTCATCAAGTATGATCAGCTAACTAAACGGATGACTAAAAAACGGGCAATTATAGTAATAGCAAGAAAATTACTATCCAGGATATACCATGTATTGAAATATCAGGAGCCTTATCAAACAGGAGTAGTTAATTAAAAAATATGCTTTTGGACGATAGCGTAAAGCCTAATTCAAAGATTTATTTTCACTACCACTCAACAAATGCTGAAGATCGTTGATACTTCTTGCTTTTAGTCTGTGGAGTGAAATATTTATCGACTCTGATATATGCTTGTGATCTAAGCTTATTTAGCTGGAATCACTAATGGAAGTCTGGTTTTTTCTATTTCCAAAAGGTAATTCAAAAGCACTTAACCAGTCAAGGGCCGAACCAGGATTAGTGCTCAAATCAAATGACGATGCGCCAATATCCTATCGTCTCAGGAGAGGTCTGCGCTTACCTTGACAGGTACGGCTTTTAAATAAAGTGTGAGTTCCAAAGAAAAAACTCAAAAGAGAAAAAATAATGAGGATTAAATTGTACTTTTATAAGAAACTAATGCTGGAGATTATTCATGGAAGTATCTGTTGGAGGTAGTTATTCAATAAACTCTTGTCCTTCTTCGTCTTCGTCATTGTATATGTCAACATCTATTTGTCCAGTTATTCGATCTGTTCCGGTGAGTCGAATTACATCGGCGGCAATTAAATTTTTACGCTGACGACAAAAACCTGCTCGATTACCTTCCCTGATGTGTCGAACACATTGCTCATCAATATATTGCGATTGAAGAACACTCATTGTGTCATCTCCATGCAAATTATACAGTTGATTTATCAACTCATCACCTGAATAATTGTCCAACTCTTGACTTGTACTGACGAAAATATTTATACATGAATTGGATTTATGTTCACCATCTTCTTCTTTGTACAATTTGTGAAAATATGACCTATTCAGGCTGGTCATGAATTCTTCCAAATGGAGTCTGCTTCCTGTAACTAAATCTCTCGGACTCCTTTGTGCCAAGACGAGGACAAAAGATTTGCTATTCGCGATGTTTAATCGGAAATCATCAAAAACGAATTTGTCTATGGATATTTCTTTATCAATTGGGATTTCATCAAGGTTACCAACAGCGAACATTCTCACACTTTCTAGGTCTCTGGAATTTTGACCTGTGTTTGAAGTTCCAAAATGTCTCGAAATAGCGGTTCTCCAAAACCACTTAGTAATATTTATTACTTGGTGATCAGATAACTCATTTCTTACATTGAACATCTCTACCAAATAGGTTAGCTGAAGACTGTAAGGTAAATAGGCAGCACTAGGCATAGGAAGATTTAACTTCATATAATCAATAGCTAATCCGTATGCCTCGGCACATTTATCAGAAGCTATGAGTAAGGAATCAGAGGACTCACTTCTTAATTTGTCAATATCCTCACGATTAATCCCGAATTCAGCACAAGCCGAAATATTACGAAGTATGTGGTTTTCAGAAATTTCGAAGTACCCTTTTTCTTCACAGATAAAGTTAACCTTTTTAATAGCATCATTCAGGTCGAAATCTCCCTTCCAAGTTGCTGCCCTCATCAAATCTACAATCGTTAGCTTTCTTCCCGTGCTATTAATTCTCTCGAAAATGGGAGCAACTTCATTAATAGTCATTTCTCCGATCTTAACAACAGCTATCTTATAGTCTTTAATTGAGCGAAGCAATTTTTCTGCGTTCTTGTAAAATTTTTCTTTCTTAGGATGAGCTTCAAATGAACTGCACTGATTGATGAAATCGCTCGTATTCAGAAGTTTGTTCAAGGGGAAATATTCAATTCGATAATCATCTTTTGGATATATAAACTTCTGTTTATCAAGGTCAAAAGCAACATTCCACAGACTTTTGTAGTCACTGGAATTCCAATATAGGCAACCACAAAGGCTTGAAATTCTTTGTTGGCCATCAAGTAGGTAATTCGTGGGTAAATAATCTTTTTCAGTATTAATCTCAAGGTCTGCAATTGTTCGTTCGCTGGCAAGAGGTTCAGATGACTGCCATAAGAGGATGCTACCTATTGGATACCCATTGTAAATACTGTCTAACAACTTTATCACATCCTTCCTTTTCCAAACGAACGGTCTTTGAAACTTGGGTAATTTGATATCCCCATAGATTACCCCTGAAACTATTTCTTCAATTCTTTGGATATCGGGTTTTGGATCTCTATACTTCATCGACTAACTTCTTAAATGTTTCTGGCTCTGTTGACACTGAGTTTTTCTTGAAGATCTCCATATGCTGTTTATCCAGCAATAATCTAGAGTTCATATTTTGCAAGATGTCATATATATCAATTAGGAATTTGAAGTTGGGGTAACCAAGGTTCGGTTTTTCAGAGTAATATTTTATGGGAGTAAGTGAATTGTAGAAAATCAAAACCAGTTCGTCTGACGAGAGTTGTGCCCTGACGATATTACAGTAAAACTGTTTCTCCTTCTCACTAATTAGCTTTGTTGTATGTACATATTTGAAAATGTGATACATGTTTCTAAAGTAGTGCCCAAGGTTATATTGAAATCTATGAAAAAAATTCTCATACTCTTTCTTTATAATTTTCTCCTTGTCATCAACCGGTTCACTGATGAAGTTTTCAATATCCTGATTTGTTAGTTGTTGAAGATTTTTGATTTCTTCTTTTTCCAAACGGTTAAAAAAACTGTGCTCCACCTCTCTATTTGCTTTAAAATCGGCCACTTCATTTGGCTCAATTTTGGTTAATGCGGAATATTTGAAATAACCGTAGCTTCCACGGTATTTTAAATCCTTTATCGCCCCAATGAAGAATTCTCTTTTTTCATAGGTTTCTCCATCAATCGCCTTAATTCTAAGTTTATCAACTATATCGTTATGTAGCGAAAGCAACTGAAAAAAAGTATTCTCAAACCTTTGCTTCTTTAGAGTTTCATTCTGTTTTATGAATTCACCTCTTGTTTCTTCAAGTTCCTCCCTTTGTAGTTTTAACTCTCTTTTTTGCAAGAAGATGGTGAATATTATTCCTGCAAAGGCTAAAGCAGAAAAGAGAGCGTTAACCGCCCCAAATTTATCTCCAAATAGGCCTTTAGTTTCTGTATCGGTTAATGTGTCATCTGTTGATATAATACTCTTGTCAATGAATTGCCAAGAGAAATACCAGAGCAAAACAACAAGAACAAATAACAGCACACCTAACAAGATGTCTTTTGTATTAGATTCTTTTTTTTGATTACTCATATTCTGTAGGCCTTAATTACCTCCAACTTTTAAGTAACAGGACAATTTGTCCTGTTATCTACCTTATACTATTTCACTAAATAGCTGACTATCAATAACAATTCCATCTGCAAACATTTATACTTGCTTATAAACACCACTCTAATTGATATCCGGATTGACTTGACGAATCAGTTATTTGTATTTTTTATTCAGACCCTAATAATGCATTAATTCCCCACCAACCACAATACCCACTTTTGGGTATTTTTGGCACATAAAAGGCGAGAAAGGATTAATTCAATGGAAAACTAGCAGGTATTGAAGGGAAATATACGTGTATAAGAAATTGAACGACTATCCAACATAAGGATAATGAGTCTTCAGGAGTTATGGGATATCTTGAATTTGTTTTCAGCGCGTAATAGTCTAAGAAACGAAGGGACTTTGATGAATCTGCAATACTGGCTTTATCATTCACCTTTCCTTTTCGTAGAAACCAATAGTTCTCTTACATCTATGTCTAAAATTGTGGCAATCTCAATCAAGGTCGGAATACTGGGTTGGGTGTGGTTATTGCAATACTTAGTAACAACTACATAGCTCTTTTCCAGTTTCCTTGCCAACCATGTTTGCGTTCTTCCTTGATCTTCTAAAACCTCCTTTATTCTATTCATTCTTGCAGATTG
Organism: Bacteroidota bacterium; assembly: GCA_038525605.1. GTDB lineage: Bacteria > Bacteroidota > Bacteroidia > Cytophagales > Cyclobacteriaceae > JANSWY01. The sequence goes on along the minus strand of JBCBHL010000200.1, from coordinate 1,417 downwards.
ATCAATAAAAATATTGAAAAATCATGTAGAAATATATCGTTTAACAACATAATCAACTCATATATTGAAATTCAATATAAAAACATATTGTAAAATATTATAATTCATTATATATTTATATCGTATTTTGACATAAGCATTTCAATCATGAAAAATAAAAAACTCATTATCCAACTGATCAAACAGGACCTGAAACATCGAAAACTCGTCAGTGGATTGGCACAATTAGGACTGGAAGACCATAACACTTATGATTTGGAAATTCTGGAAATCATCGAGGAATTGATGCAGGTTAAAGATGGTGAACTTTCAGATACTTTCACAGCAGTTTACTATAGTTTCATGCAAGAAGTAATCAAAGTTGATGTGCAGGAGTTAGATGCTCATATTTCTGCTATTGCTAATCAGTGTTATGATATGTTGGATGCTTTGATGAAGATTAGAGAAAGGGTTTGTGTTTAATGAATTTTGCGATATATCAAAGTCAGGTTGTAGCTCTCAGTTATTGGGATTTGCTCAATGTCTCGTCATCGCGTAAAACGACGCGATCTTCCATGAGTGAGATTCCTTCCTTCGACTGCCGAAGTTAGAACGAAGGCCGATCCAGGCCGCAGTGTCAGGATCGGAATGACGTCAACCGATATTGACAAAACCCAACATCACTTACCACTCTCACCTCTCTCCAAAATCAAAAAATTATCATCCATCACATTGCCTGTGAAGATCAGGTTTTTATAGGTGGCAGCTACCGTAGAAGCTGACATGTCATCGCCGGTTTCAACATATACTTTTTCAACTTTATAATCTCCTTTTGCCCGATAAGCTATTTTGATGATTTCAGAAGGAGAGGTTTCCTTTTTACCTGCTGCATAAGCACTGAATCGCAACAGGTTCGGGTGTGAACCGATCCAAAGGTTTCCTTCTTCATCGTACTCAATGTTGTCTACTCCGGTTCCGCAATCAATGTCTTCAATAAATGAAAGTGATCCGTCTTTTTGTGTTTCATAGACTTTGACAAGAAAGCCTCTTGGTGAGGCCACAAACAGTAAATTCCGATCCGCATCGTAATTGATACCATTGGCATAGGCAATGCCGCTGGCTACTTCCCGATAGTTCTCACCATCAAAATACACCACATTTGAATAACCAAATCCCAGATAGTCTTCCACAAACCTGCCAAAGCCTTTGGTGTATCGGTGATCATTCGTAAAATAAAACTGGTTTTCTCCTACTTGTATGATGTCATTGGGCTGAATCATCGCGGGGTCTGAAAATGTGTTGATATGATTGAGTGTTGTTCCATTCAGATCAAAGATTTCAATTGTGTGCCTGCCATTGGCATGATTGATTGCCAGAATTTGATAGGTACTGTCTTTCTTGCGTAATGAAATTCCGTGAGGATAGAATGAGCCTTTTA
>JBCBHL010000199.1:0-13195 GCA_038525605.1 Bacteroidota bacterium | reverse complement strand
TGAAGAATCTTCTTCAGTTGCCTTGTTGAAGTTGAACAACAAAGTCACTCGTAGTGTGTTTCCTAACGGATCATTTCTTTCTGGTGGAACCAGGTATGAGAAATCAGCGCCAAACACCTGATATCTGAATCCAACACCGATGGTGAAATATTGTCTGCCTCCTTTGTTAGGGTTCTCATAGAAGTATCCTATTCTTCCTGAAAATACATCTCTGTACCAGTATTCGGTTCCGAATGATAGCGTGATTTCCTGTAGTTCTTCAGAAAACCCATCAGGTGCATCACCAAAAGAACCAAAAGTGCCTGATAATAAACTTCTATCCGGATCATTTCCTCTGATCACATTACCTGAAGCGTCAACAACGGGAGGTGAAGGAACTAACAATTTGTTGGCATCAAACCCGAGTGTTAAAGAGTTGTAAGCATCCAGATCGATATTAAAAGCAGTTCCTATTCTTAGATTGGCAGGAAGAAAATCTTCATTTTCTGCACTTGTATAAGTGATCTTCTGCCCGATATTCGAAATATGTAATCCTACGGAAAGGTTCGCTTCTCTACCTTTTAGTCTCAGATCTTTCGTATAATAACCACCTAAATCTACAGCAATACTGGTTCCGGCACTGGCATCAGGAGCATTTGTAACATTTCCTGCCAGATTTGACCAAATGAAACGTCCGGTTACGCCTATACTAAAATTCTCAGAAAGTTTTCTTGAGTACGTTCCGTCTATGGCTAATTCGGAAGGACTTTGAATTCCCTGAGGTACTCCCTGTACATCGGTTAATTGGATTTCTCCCAGATCAAAATATCTGAAATTAAAACCAATTGTCTGAATCCTGTTTAACCTCTTATAATAGCTAAGGTAGGAAACAGCCATGTCATCAACTATATTTCCCAACCAAGGTGTATAACTAAGTGCAAAACCTGTGTTATTATCTATAAAAGCCAGTTTTGCATTGTTCCAGTGGACTGAGTTTGCATCCGGCGAGGTAGCCACACCAACATCTCCCATTGCAGATCCTCTTGAATCCGGAGAGAATAATAAAAAGGGCACAGCGGTAGTAATGACTCTTTCAGAATCAGTACCGCCATTCACTGTTGGCTGTGCCTGCGAAGTTGCGCCTAACAGGCTTAAAACTGTAAAAAGTATGATGCTTAGGTTGTACTTTTTCATTTCTTGTAATTTGTGAGCGTAAAGATATAATTATTTACTGATAACCAAACGTCTGAATATCTCATTAGTCGCTCCATCGAGCGTACTTTGCACTTTTATCTTGTAAATGTAGACCCCATTCCTTAGCGGAGAGCCAGAAGAATTATTTCCATCCCACTCAATTTCATCTATTCGGCTTACAGGATTGTCAAATCTATAGGTTTTAGAATGAACAATCTGACCTTCCAGCGAGTAGATGTTAAGATCAATCAAAAGTTCTTCGCCTTCTCTGTCGTGTTCTATGAGAAAGGTGGTGCTTGTGTTAAGGGGGTTAGGGTAGTTATACACGGTGCTTAAGTTAATATCAACATTTTCTGAAACTACAAAGTCAACAGTCGATTCACTCAAATTATTGTGTATATCCCAAACTTTTATTTTCAACTGGTGCTTACCCCTGGGCAAATCTCTGAAAGGATAGCTGATCCAGCCGGTTTGAAAGGAATTTAATGAAGCTGTGTAAAATCTGTTTAGATTAATTTCTGTTGTATCATTTAAGATGCCAACCAGATTTTGACCAAAACCTCTGTTAGAAATGTTGATGCCACTCTTATCTGTCAGCCTAACCAGCAAGAGCGGATCTTTTCCAACTGTCTGGCCTGACCGAAAGGTAGAATCGTTCAGGTAGATTTGAATAGCTGCAGGTTCAGTGTCTTGTGTTACTGAATTGGCACTGCCGCCTACTATCACCGCGACATCAGCACCGCTGGCATCTTCGGTTTCATCTTCATTAGTCGCATATAAGCTGATTTTGCCTGCATCAAAGTTGTAAGCGATATTTTTTGGCGCGATGAAATCAAAGCTGAAGGCACCATTAGTGACGGAAGCTTTACCATTAAATAACAAGGTATTTCGCACCGTATAATCAAACGGAGAATTCTGATCTCCCAGTGTGATCAAGTCAGTAGGTTTGTCGAGAACGGTCGCTATCAGCTCACCATTGAAATTATTGACGGGATCACCAAGGGAATTCCTGATGCTACCTGAAACCCTGATTTGGCTAAGTGCCGATATGGTATCGGAGTTATTGGTGACGTTTTGAATTTCTTCCAATTCAATTGAATATTTCGGAACATTCAGACGCATCATAGGATCGCCAAGCAAAGCAAAATTTCGATTAACACTGCCTCTTAGACTGGTGTTTTTAGTAATTCGCAAAATGTCGCCAAGTGGCATGTCCGGATCATTGTTTTCGAAAGCAGCTGTATAAAATGCTCTGTTGAGTACAAAATTTGTATTTGAGAAAACAGGTCGGGTAGTGGTCACTAATCCAATTGCCCCACCATTGGGGTTCAAGAGTAGCTCTTCACCTCCGGAATTTTCCAGTGGATTATCGTATTGCCCAAACTGACAGGTAGCAGTTACGAACAAGGCCAGCCTATTGCGGTTACTTAGGTTTTTGATGTCATCCAGATTGAACACTCTTTCATCTGTCCAAACGCTGGTATTTCCATGTCCTGTGTAGTTGATAATCAAAGCACCCTCTTCTATCATTTCGATGATTTTTTCTGAAGTTACCGGAGATCTTTCACCGTTAGGACTAGCGACCTGCTCAAATGCGTCAAGGTATATTTTTTCAGTATTAAACTGATTTTTAGCTCTTTCGAGCTGATTGGAAAGCCTTTCAGCATCGCGCTGATGAATATTTGAATCGCCATCGTCAGCGATGAAATATACGTTATTTCTCCAGTTGCCTAATCCGCCCTGGCCAGTTACATATCTGATAATTTTATCGACAAAAACACGAGCCTCTGTTTTAGTTTTAGCAGGGAGACGACCTATTCCGATTTCCAGCGTATGGTCGCCGGATTCAGCTTCGATCCATTCACCTTCGCTTTCTTCGAAAAAACCAAAATAGTCATCGCTGGAATAACTAAAGATCGGGTGAAGCGACTCTCTTGCCTGATAGATAGGTACAAAATTATTGTCTATTGGAAAGCGCTTTTTGTAATCGAAGGAACAATCGCCGAAGAGCAGGAGATATTTGAGATTTGCATTTCCATTATCATACAAATACTTCGCATAGTCTCTGATCGCCGTAAGATCCTGATTACCTGAGGAAAACTGATTGTAAATCTGATCAGTAGTAACTACAGACACCGATATTTGATCGTGCGACCTGTGAAAATCCGCCAGCCTGTTGGCCTGCTCCAAAAACTCCGGATGGGTCACAATTAAACCATCGGCACTTAAATTTCCTAATATATTCTGGTTGGCAATTTCACTTGCAGAGACCGGAATCCGGTTGTTTTCAATGTCGAAGATGACGAATTCCTTCAGTACATCTGTTTCAGCGGAAAATGAGACTCTTCCATTGCTTAGTGATACATTCATAGCAATCGGTTGAGTATTGTTGGTGATATCCCAAACCTTCATTTCAGAACTTCCCTGCGTTGCTTCGATGTTGAATAGTGAAACAGGATAAGACGTGCTTTCGAAAGATCTGAAAAATGTAGTAAGCCCTGAATGTACGGGAGTTCGGGAGAACTCCAAAAGGAAATAGTCAAGATATCCATTTGATAATACCTCTGCAGGATTGTAAGTTAGATTGATTTTTAGTTCACTGGTGATATTTTGAAAGTCAGCCGGATTGAGTGAATAATCAATCAATTGCTCACTGCCCACAGAGTTGAACTCACCTGGAGGTCGCTCTGCTATTTCAATGTTGTCAATAGATCGTCCGTTAAGACTCAGATCAAAAGAAGTAGTCGCCAATGCAGCAGCCAATAAATTACCTTTTAGTGAGATATTCTTGTCATTGGTAATGCCTTCGATCTTCAGGTCAATGTCGTAAGATAAATCTGAGTTGGAAAACATCTGGTAATCGAACCATTTACGGCCTTCATTCCTCACTGATAAGGTATCTCTTTCATAGCTGATGTAATCGTCGAAATAGGTCACTTCAAATGGATCAGCAGCAGAAGGAGCAGATGCATTTTCGATTCTGAGACCAGGCTCACTGCCAATATTCAGGAAGTAAAAACTGGTATCGGAATAAAGATTTTTTTCATATTGCAATTCATAGGAGTCGGCAGAATATCGATGCATGTCAGGATCATTGCCAAAGAATATGATTTTGTCTCCTTCATCAAAGCTGCCGTCGGATTCTCCTGTCACCAAAATGGCATTTTCCTGTAAAGATTTTCTAAAAGTGCTGTTGGCTTGCGGGAGCATTCCGCCATGACCGTTACTGAAAATCCTAACAGTGGAGGGATCAATCTCATTGGTATTTATTCCCAGCCTATCTGACAGAAAGGATCGGTCCAATTCATAGATTCCTTTTTTTACAATGCCGATTTTATACCATTTCCCAATTGCAAATACTGACTGCTGTGCTTCTGCTACAATGGAAAAGAAAACCAATGTGAGCATTAACAGCACGGCTTGAAAAGAAAGATTTATTACCTTTTTCATTCTGATAAAATCAACGCAAAGCACTCAATCAATATTTTATTTTAAGATAGCTTATTAACAACAGGTTTGTCAATTAAATTCCAAATAAGCGATAGTATCAAGTACAGAATAATTACAAGTGAAAGCGCATTTACACTAAATGCCGCTAGCGTTGCTACAGAAAATAATATCAGAAGGTATCGGAATTTGTTTGCTGACCAGCTGAAGTTTTTCATTTTGAGAGATAATAATCTCACTTCAGATACCAGCAGAAAAGAGCACATGACAGCAATCACTGTCAACGATAAAGGTTCAGTTACAAACTGAAAAAGCTCTATGCTGCTTAAGGAAGGTAAAGCAGTTATGAATATACAGTTGGCAGGTGTAGGCAAACCAATGAAATTTTCACTTTGCCTCGTATCTACATTAAATTTTGCCAGTCTCAAGGCAGAGAAAACAATAATTAATATTCCTGCATAAGCCAGAAATTCGTCTTTTTGAACGATCAGCTGGTAGACGAAAAATCCAGGTAGTGCCCCGAATGTGATCATATCTGCCAGTGAATCGAGTTCTTTACCAATTGCTGAGGAAGCCTTTACCAGGCGTGCTACCATACCATCGAAAAAGTCGAAAAAAGCACCCGCCCACACCATGTAAGTAGCGTATTCCAATTGATTTCGGAAGACAAACATGATGCCGATACTGCCGCATACCACATTACCACAGGTAATTAAATTGGGTAGATGTTTTAGTAATTTCAAGATCTCTTATCTGATGAAAGGATTATTGGCTTTCTCAAAACCAATTGTGGTAGGTTCACCATGTCCGGTATAAACGACTGTTTCGTCGGGTAAAGCAAACATTTTTGTTTTGATACTATTGATCAGGGTATCGAAATCGCCACCTGGTAAGTCCGTTCTTCCGATACTTTGTCTAAACAGTACATCTCCGTTGATTACTTGTTTGGTGTCTTTACAATATAATGCGATGTGCCCCGGGGCGTGACCAGGAACAAAAAGTACGATTAGTTTCGTATTGCCGAATGTGACAAACTCACCATCGAATACAAATACATCGGGTTTAACCGACTTGTAATTATTGAATCCATAGTTTGGTGCGTAAACTTCAACTGATTGCAGCGTTTGCAAATCAGATTCATGCATCACTAACGGAACACCGAAAGTAGTTTTTACAAAATGGTTGCCCAGTACATGGTCGACATGGCAATGCGTATTGACTAGTTTTACTACTTTTAGTTCTTCACTTTCTATAAAGGTTTTCAGTGTCTCTTGTTCCGAGACTTCATAACACCCTGGGTCGATGATAATCGCCTGCTTGGTTTCATCGTAAACGACGAATGTATTTTCAGCAAAAGGATTAAAAACGAACGATTTTATCTTGATCATGATTTGTTTTGATAGATATCTCTACAAATTTGTATCATAATTCACAGAAAGAAGAATTTGGAAAAAGAATATTTAATAATTGGGCAGGGAATAGCGGGAAGCATGATCGCTTTCGAGTTGCATCAGCGGTCAGTTTCCTTCGATATCATCAACAAAACCGATTACGCCTCATCGAGTCACGTAGCAGCAGGGCTGTATAATCCGATTACGGGAAGGAAAATGGTGAAAACTTGGAACGCTGATCAGATTTTTTCAGGTTTAGAGCGCTATTACGAAGAATTGGAGAGGTTTTTGAGGAGTAAATTTCTTTATTCATCTAAGATTTATCGTCCGTTTTTTTCGCTGGAAGAGCAAAATGACTGGCAGGGTCGTCTCGGTGATGGTGGTTTTAATGCGTTCGTAGAAGAGGTGAAGTCAGGAAAGTCAGCAAACGAAGCAATTATTGACGGATTTGGTGGACTCCACTTAAAGAGCGCAGGATATGTCGATACCACCGCAATGCTTGAAAGCTTTAAAAGGTTTTATCTCGAATTAGGAGCCTACAAAGAAGTGGATTTTGATTTTTCTGATCTTGAAGAGAAAACAAATGCCTACGCATATAGGGGAATCAGGTACAAAGGCGTAATATTTTGTGAAGGGAATAATGTAAGAAATAATCCATATTTTAACTGGTTGCCGCTAAAACCGGTCAAAGGGGAGATAATAGATATAAACATTGATTACGATGAATCGTTTATTTTAAATAGGGGTGTATTTATGCTGCCCAAAACAGCTGAAGGCTACAGTCGTGTGGGTTCTACTTATGACAATCACCGACTAAATCATGAGCCGACGGCAGAGGCATTGGAATATCTGACGGATAAATTAGGGGTTATTTATACCCGGGATTTTAACCTGTTCAGACACAGGGCAGGAATCAGGCCTGCTACCAGAGATAGAAAACCTTTTGTTGGAAGACATCCTGACAAAAAGGAATTGACTATCTTTAATGGATTGGGAACTAAAGGGGTTTCTTTAGCTGTATATTATGCAAAGCAATTTGCTGATTTTCTGACAAATGAAACACCGATTGACGATGAAGTCAATATTGAACGTTTTTTTTCGTTTTATTCGAATTAGAGTTTATGTATGTGAATAAGAGATTTATTTTTTCGTTTATTGCTTTTGTTTTAGTTGCTTTCTCGGTTGCAGCCCAACAAGAGAGAAACGACGGTTTTGGACAAAACAGGGTACAACATCGTTCATTTGACTGGTATTATTATAGTACAGATAAGTTTGATATCTATTATTATGAGGGAGGTAAAGATTATGCAAAACTTGCGCTCGACTACCTTAATAAAGAATACAACAGGATTACAGATGTCATCGGTTACGCTCCCTTCAATAAAACGATCATATTTCTTTACAATTCATATACAGATTTACAGCAAAGCAATATTGGAGTGGAAGGAGACCAGTTTACAATAGCAGGTCAGACTAATTTCGTAAAACTTCAATTGGAGGTACCTTATCCGGGCTCAGCGCAAAAGTTCAAAGATGAGATCACCTATAAACTTACTAAAATTCTATTGGATGATATGATGTTTGGCGGAAGTCTTGCCGAGAGATTTCAGAGTGCTTATCTGCTGTCGCTGGCCAACTGGTTCATAGAAGGGGCTGCTCAGTATGTGACTTATGGATGGAGTGTTGAAATGGATGACTATATCCGTGACTTCCTGGCAAGAAAAAACCTGAAGAAATTAGCAAGACTGGATGAAAATGACGCGGGTTTCATCGGGCAATCGGTTTGGAATTACATCGCAGTAAAATACGGCACTGGTAACATTTCCAATATCCTCAATCTAACCCGCTACACAAGGAAGGAAGAGAACAGTATTGCCAGTACGCTGGGGCTCAGGTTTCAGACATTTGTCTATGAATGGCAGAACTACTATCTGCTGGGTGGGCAGAGCATGGAACAATATACAGCCCCGAATCGCGAAAATATGATTGTCTCCAAGAAAAACCCTGATTACAAGTTTAGTCAGGTAAGAGTAAATTCTGCCGGGACAAAGCTTGCTTATGCGGTCAACTATGAGGGGACCTACAAAGTGATCTTAGAAGACATAGAGACGGGTAAAAAAAGTACAGTATTAAAGGGAGGTTATCGTGTGCTGACACAAGAATCCAATTATAACATTCCTTTAATCGATTGGCTCAATGAGCAAACAATCGGTTTTATTTATGATAAATCCGGAATGTTTTTCATCGGATCATATGAATTGGAAACCAAAGAAAGGTTTGAAAAGCCACTGCCTAAGTTCGATCAGATTCATGATTTTAGTTTCAATTATAATGGAAAGCTCGCCATCCTCAGTGCAAATACCGATAAGAGAAATGACCTCTTCCTGGTAAGTATGAGAAGAAGTGCTATCAAAAGGCTTACCAATGATTTATTTGATGACATCCATCCAAGATTTGTTCCCGGAACGGATGCAATTGTATTCTCTTCTAACAGAAATACGCGCTTTCTGGACGAAGCAAAGGATGTCACATCGCTGGCGGACCTTGATGACAATCTTGATTTATTCATTTATGATCTGGATACCACACAAAATGAGTTAAATCACCTCACTAAGACAATAGGACGGGATTACTACCCGGTTCCGCAAAACAGCGAAACGATTTTCTTTTTATCAGACCAGAAAGGAAATTCCAATCTTTACAGATACAGTTTAAGAGATTCCACCTACAATCAGGTTACGAATTTCAATAAGTCGATCATAGAGTTTGATTTGAACAGTGTCAACGATGAGTTTACATTTCTGATGCTCGACGGAGGAGTAAAAAGGATTTTCCTTGACAAGCAGTTTGATTTATTGAAATCTAATTTTACGGCTTTCACACCCAGACAAAACGTATTACAAGCCAGAGCTTTGGTCAAAAGAATTAGTGAAAGGAATCAGCTGCGGGAGGCGACTCCAGAGAAACCTGTTGTGAAAGTTCAGAAAGATCCTTTGCTGCCAGATAGCTTACTGGCAAAAGAAGAGCCAATTATAACCGATACAGCTTCCAAAAAAGACGATTCTTATGTCGATGCTGACGATTTTGTATTTGAAGAGGAGGCTAAGTTTAAAAATGAATCACTTTCATTTCTTTCAATATTAGGGAATCTGGAGGCCGAACCAACGGTGATTGGCCCTTTGAAGTATTCTCCTCGATTCAGTATGGATAACATCACCACCTCATTCGTGATCGACCCGATTAGGAATTTTGGGATTTTGCTGGAAGCCGGAATGAGTGACTTACTCGAAAATCATAAGTTATACGGCGGTATGTTGTTTATGACTAATTTTCGCAATGGCGATCTTTTCGGAGAATATCAGTATCTGAAGCATCGTGTAGATTTTAAACTTCGATTTGATCGTAAAGTCATTCAGTTCAACCTGAATCCGGAGCAATCGTTGGCACAGAAGTACTCACTGAATAGCGTTACATTTGGTGCCAGCTATCCTATCAATAATGCGTTGAGAGTTTCCTTTAATCCGTTTTTTGCATTCACAAACTTCTCCAACCTGGAACGAAACTTCGTAAGCGGAAACCCGGGACAAGTTCAATTTGCTCCCAACGATACTCAAAACTACGGTGGTTTCAAATCGGAAGTTGTCTTTGACAATACCAAGATTTATGCCTTGAACCTGTACGAAGGCACAAGAGGAAAACTGAGTTTCAGTAGTTTCACAGGCCTCACGGATATTGATAAAAGCTTTACCAATGTGACCTTCGATCTCAGAAATTACAAAAGGTTGCACAGGGAGATTACATTTGCTACCAGACTGTTTTACAACGGTTTCTTTGGTAAAAACAAACAAAATAACTTGTTAGGTGGGGTAGATAATTGGATTTTCAGAGGTGATGATCCAGTAAGGCTGGAGGACGATAGAAGTGTTCCGCCAAACTATCCGTTTATTTTGCGGAACGAAACAGACAACAGTGGAATTCTCTTTTCCGAGGTTGTCAGTAACCTTAGGGGCTATGATTTTGGCAGGCTGTTTGGTAGCAATGTGCTGTTGTTCAACGCTGAACTACGATTCCCTGTATTCTTATACCTTTCGGAGGGACCTATTGCTTCCAATTTCCTGAGAAACTTTCAGCTGGTCGGCTTTTATGACTTTGGCTCTGCCTGGACTGGAACACCTCCGCTCAACCGTGAGAATAGTGTAAATACATTTAGAGTAGAAACTGAAACACAGTTTGATGCGACTATCAAGAGTTTTAGAAACCCGTGGCTTTCGAGTTATGGCTTTGGTCTGAGAACTGTTGTGTTGGGGTATTACGTTCGTCTTGATTGGGCAAGACCCGTTGAGAATTTCGAAGCAGGTGACTTTAGGTTCCATCTGAGTCTGGGGTACGATTTTTAATAACTTCGGTAAGAATTAATTAGAATATTCATAGTAATACGGTTGAAATCGGTGGTTTAATTTGATTAATCCACGAAAGTTTTGATTTTTGTTGCATGATTGAATCTATGACAGGATTTGGTGCTGCCAGTTTATTGACCGACAAATGGCAGATCAAATGTGAGATCAGGACTTTAAATTCTAAGTTTTTAGACTTATCCTATAAACTCCCGAAAGAACTCTCTGATTTTGAACTCGAAATTAAAAATTTACTGACCAACAGTCTTAAGAGAGGTAAGGTGGCCCTCACCATTGAACTGACAGATCAAAAAGGGCAAAGTGATCAAAACGTAGAAATTAATCAGGATTTATTTGATGCCTATTACAAGCAGCTTTCCGAAATGGCTGAAAGAGTAGGAGCGGACAAAGCTGATCTTTTCCGGTTGGCTTTACAGTCTCCCGATGTAATGAAAACCAAAGAACCCGAAAGCAACGAGGAAGTTGGTAAATTATTCATTCAGGTGATGCAAGAGGCTATTACCAAATGTTGTGGCTTTAGGCAGCAGGAAGGGAAGGCTTTAAACGATAAACTGTCGGGTTACATAGACAGGATAGCTTCAGGTTTGGAGAACGTTATTGAGAGAGACCCTGAGCGTATCAAAAATATCAAAACCAGAATCGATCAGAACTTAAATGAAATGATAGGTGCTGATAAGATAGACCCTAACAGATTTGAGCAGGAGCTGATCTATTACATTGAAAAACTGGACATTACAGAGGAAAAAGACAGATTGGGAAACCACCTAAAGTTCTTTAGGGAAATTCTTGATGCAAAACAATCAAACGGAAAAAAACTTGGCTTTATCTCTCAGGAGATAGGAAGGGAAATTAACACAATCGGTTCCAAATCAAACGATGCGACGCTGCAGAGATATGTGGTGGAAATGAAAGAAGAGCTTGAGAAAATCAAAGAGCAGGTGTTGAATATCGTCTGAATCCCCCGCCCTTTGATTCTATCTTTTATATTTATGAAATGGTGAAGCTTACGATAGCGTCATCCCATTTCATGGTAACAACACCTTTTTTGCTGATTTCAATGGTGAATTTTTCTACTGAAGGATTGCCATAGCTAGGCTTTACCGTTACTCTCAGTTCATCTTCTGACTTTTTATATCCACCTGATCCCCATTGGTCGGGAACATTATTGAATATGATGGTCCATTCTTCTTTTCCCGGAATGGTAAACAATCCGTATTTGCCGGTTTTTAATAATTCACCATCGATTTTTACATCTGCGGAGATGGCAAAAGTTGTGGCTTCATTGGCACCAGTTCGCCATACCCGGTTGTATTTTACCAGTCCTCCCCAGATCAATCTGCCTTTCTTGGAGGGTTGACTGTAATCGATCTTTACATTAACTCCATTTACTTTTGCAGAGGTAGCGGCTGGCGGGCTCTTACGTTGTGATTTGTCTTGCTGGGCTTGTACGGTTGCACTTGCTCCAATCAAAAATAGCATAACTAAAATGCTGTTTAAAAAAGTAATTCTATTCATCATATTATTATCAAGTTGAAAATAAAAATATCCTGCATGTGTGCTAACGGAAAAAAAACTATACAGTTTTCTCCGTAGATAAATCGAGCAGAGAATTCTTTTAACTAATTTTGACCGAATATTGTAATAGAAATCTGATAAATGCTGATCATATTAAAATCCCTGGCCTTCATCCCATTTTGGATACTATATCCACTAGGCGATTTCTTTAGCCTGATTTTGAGGCTTATCTACAGAAAGGAGATTGTATTTAATAATTTGCAAATAGCATTTCCGAACCATTCTGAAAAGGAACTTTCAAAAATCAGACGACAATATTATCGAAATTTCTTACAGGTAATTGCTGAGGTTGTCAAGACTTCATCAATATCGGCAAAGGAACTGAAACAACGGGTGAAACTCGTCAATCCCGAGCTTTTAGAGGAAGAATACAATCAAGGTAATTCTGTTTTGATGTTTGCTTCTCATTTTTGCAATTGGGAGTGGGCGGCACATGCCGTCACTTTGCAGACATCTTATAATCTGGATCCTGTTTACAAAGTGCAATCCAACCCTAAGCTGGATCGGTTTATCCTTGATATCAGATCCCGCTTTGGTGGACAGCCAATCCCGAAGGAAAATACTGCCCGTAATATCCTTAGGAATAAAGATAAACAGCGTGCCATTGGTTTTGTGGCAGATCAAAAACCATACAGAAAGTCAGCAAGAGTTTGGTTAAATTTTCTGGGAAAGGAGACAGCTTTTTTTCGTGGTGGAATCCTTATGCCCTACATGTCGCAATTTCCTTGTTATTTTATGAAAGTCGTTCGAGTGAAAAGGGGCTACTATGAAATGGAGGCTATTAAAATTGGCCAGCCAAAATATGAAAAAAACGATCCTTCGGTAATCAAAAACTACATCAGGGAGGTAGAAAAACAAATTGCAGAGCACCCGGCGGACTGGTTGTGGAGTCATCGAAGATGGGTGAAAAAGCGTGACGAGGACGAGGAACTGTTAGCGTACTAAACGATCATGGTGCTACAATAGAAATTTATATAAGCTGATGATTGTGTTTTATTCAATAGGTATATTGAATATATTACAAGTAGATCGGTTTAAAATTTTTATGTAGGAGATATAATTGGCTATAACAAGGTCTATATCATGATTGTATTTAGAATTTTGGGATCGGTCCCTTTTTGGTTTCTTTATTTTTTAGCCAATCTTTTGAGTGTGTCGGTACGACTTTTCTATAGAAAAGGTACTGTTTTGAAT